>CAYMVR010000001.1:0-31645 GCA_964393945.1 uncultured Muribaculaceae bacterium
CCTGGAATAATATCATTTTTAGGTAATATTCCTCTAGTTCTTCCTAAATCAATATAATAGTTTTTAGAATCTTCCATAGCAACAAGGCCAAGTAACATTTCGTCTTGCTTATCTTGGAATTCTTCGATAATACTATTTTTTTCCGCTTCTCTTATTTTTTGAGTTAAAACTTGTTTAGCTGTTGCGGTTGCAACACGACCAAAGTCTTTTGGTGTAACTTCGGTTTCAATTGTCTCTCCTACTTTAATGCCAGGAACTATTTCTTCGGCTTGTTCTAAAATGATTTGAGCATCAATATTAATTTCTGGAGGTATCTTAACAACATTTCCTTCTTCATCAGTTGTTTCAGTACCAAAATCTACATCATCAACAACAATTAAATAAGAAAATACTTTTATTTCACCAGTTTCTCTATTAATTTCTACTCTAGCATTAGTTTTAGAATCAAAATTCTTTTTGTAGGCTGTAAGTAAGGCTTGTTCCATGCCTTCAAAGACAACTTCTTCACTTATTCCTTTTTCTTTTACAATATTTTTTACTGCTTTAATGAATTCTTCATTATTCATTATCTTCACCTCTTTCTTTGGATACAACATCTAGTATGAACGAATCATCGGTAAAATCATATTCATCAACGATAGGATCAATAATTCTTGTAGCTTCCACGATAGTATCTAAATCAATACCTCCGATTTTATCTAAAACGACAGATAAGACATTGTAATTACCACTGTTTTTTTCATAGGTAACACTGTCGGTAATGATATCGCTACTTTTTAATGTTTCTCTGATTTTGTTTTCTAGTTCTTCTAATGTACGCTTCATAACTCACCCTAATCTATATAAATATAATAATAAAAGTGGGAGTTTTTGCCCACTTAAATCTGTCAAAGTTATTATAACATAAAATTGGTATTTGTCAAAGTTTATTTTATAACTATTTAAAGTTGTTTACTAATTTGGTGATGTTCCCTTATAAATAATCTCCGAATATGTAGATAATTTTTTTCTTTCTAAAACGATGGGCTTTAAAGAAAGATAATCGACACCATCATCTGAAAAATATATTCTAACATGCATAGCGCCATTAGACTCTCTACCACGTGTTAAAGAATTAACCGCAAAAGCACCACAACTAGTATCAATATAAGTAATATGCGAATGACCTAAAAAAGTACATATATATTTATTTCTTAGTTCCCTATTCTCACTATAATAGTTAGCAAGACGGTGGGCTAAATTGTTTTCTTGTAAATTTTGGTTGACATGAACTAACATGAAATTAGTTAGATTATTTCCTTCTCGATTTATTCCAATGGAAGCTTTTTTATTACCAAGAGATACAAAGTCGTCTCTATTATCAATAAAATATTCTAAAAAGTCAAAGCCAAAATAGGTATTCCATTTATCGTGATTGCCTCCTAGAACTCCTTGGTACATACCGGGTATTAGGGGTAAATCCTCAATCATTTTACTTACATAATCTTTTAATTTTCTAAAGTATTCTAAATTATATACTTTGCCATCACAACTAAAATCGAAAAAATCACCTAAATTAATAATGGTAGTAATACCTTTGGTATCGCAATAATCCAGAACCCGGTTATAATCAACTTTAAAGCGAGGAGTATTAGCACCTAGATGATAGTCAGCGGTTAACATAATATCTAAATATTCGGCATTATCACATACTTCGATACTAAAAACTTTTTGTTGTTCTAATAAAGGTGCTTCAATTTGATACTTTGGTCCTGATGGTGTAAAACCTGTAACTGTTACTTTTAGTTCATTTTGGATTTCTTGCAATATTTCTTTAATAACAGCATCTGTTATTGGAATATTTTCTCCTCTTAGATTGGCTTTTATTTCTCTTGTACTTATTCCTTTTTCACATAAATTTTTTAAAATATAAAATTTGGCTCTTGATAATTCTTCTTCTCTTAATCCCATAACCTTACCCTCTTATATTTTTATTTTATCATTATCTATTTTAGAAAGCAACTTCCTATAAGACAAAAAAGAGAAGAATTAAATATTTTCTTCTCTTAAGGATTCTAAGATGTTTTCTTTTTTAATTTTCTTAGTAGCATATTTCATAGCAATTATGACAATTATAAATACTCCAATAACCGTAATTAACATACTTCCCCATGGAATAATTAAACTTGTTTCAAAGACACCAGCCATAGCAAGGGCTATTAGAGCATTGATACCAATAGAAACTGGTATACCATAGAATAAAGATTTTAAACCAAAGAATAAACTTTCAAAGAATAATAATTTATTAAAGCCTTTTGGTGTTAAACCAACACTTCTTAGCATAGCGAATTCTTTTCTTCTTAAATTCATACTGGTATTAATGGTATTAATTACACTTGTAACACCAATTAAGACAACTAAAGCAATAAAGCCATAGAAGAGAATTTTAATTGCTAAAACAATATTCTTAATATTAGCATTCTCTATTTTAGGAGAGTTCATATTATTAATACTAGACTCTAAATTTATTTTTTTATCTTCATAATCTTTAGATATCTTCTTATAATCTTTAGTATTAAAAACATAGTTAGCACTAGATTCGATTGGATTAAATTTATTTTTATAAGTAGATTCACTTATTAAGAGAACAGGATGCTGTGAGTACAAAGCATTTTTTAAACCATAATATTCTTTATCACTGGTTACGGCTTTTATTTTGGTACTACTGCCATCTACTTCTAGCGTATAAGTACCATTTTTTAGCATGGTTGTTTCTGTTGTTTTTCTTGTGTTTCCTTCATATATGGTATGATATTTTTTATTTAAAATTAGACCTTCCTCAGAAGTTATTTTGGACATATCTTTATCGGGTAAGACAATTAATTGAACTGTGAGTTCATGGCGGTCATAATTTCCAGGACCAATATTTTTCCACATAGTAGTAAAGGAATTTTCAAGATTATTGGTAATATCAATAAGTCCACGGTGAAGCATAATTCTTTCTTCTTCAATGTTATAACTTTGTTTAATGACATTAATATCTTTTTTAATAGTTTCAAGATCACTTGTTAAATCAAAACCAACATCATAGTCAGTGTTATCAACGGTATTAGTAGATTTTACAATATAACCTAGGAATGAAGTAAAGGTATTAAACATAATAATACTTATAAATAAACTTATTATAGTTACTCGATATTTCTTTTTATTACGTTTGGTATTTTTATGAGCAAGTTCACCTTCAATACCAAATATTTTGGTGATAATTTTAGGGGTTTTTACTTCACTTGCTTTGATCTTAATATCATCATTACCTCTTATAGCTTCAATTGGCGTTACTTTACTACTTCTTTTAGCAGGTAGATAAGCAGATATTAAGATGACTAAAACCATAAATATTAATGGTATTACTAAATATAAATAATTAACACTGAATAATAAAGTCATACCTAGTGATTCACTTATTAACATATTTAGGATTTTAACAACGACATATATTCCTAAAAAGCCTCCGATAATACCAAGCGTTATACCAATACTTCCAACGATTAGAGCTTCAAATAAAACAGTTTTTTTAATTTGTTTTTGAGTAGCGCCAATAGAAGAGTATAAACCAAAGGATTTTTTTCTTTCCATAGTAGAAATTGCAAAGGAATTATAAATGACGATAATACAACCAACAGAGATAACGGAAAGTGCAATAAGAATTAGAGGGAGAAGTGTATTATTAACATTTTCGTATTTGGTTGCTCCATAGTAGAAAAGAAGACTTTGATTAGGTACAAATTTATTTTTATCGACATTTATAGCTTGAGCTAATTCTTCAATATTATCAAATGTATCTTGAGGTTTTTTTAATTCAATAAAGGCACTTAGATGCTCAGGAGTGTTTTCTTCTTTAGTAAACAACATGTATCCTGCGGAATCATAATATTCAAAACTTGTTTTTTCAATGATACCTACTACTTTATAAGTTTCTGGTTTCGTATTTTCAATGGTTTCTTCTCCTACAACTTCTAGTTCGCCACCATTCCAAGTTTTTCCTATTGGGCTATTATCATTAATAACTTCACCTTCATAAGTTCTATTCCCCACATTAAGAGTTATTTGATCGCCTATTTTATATGACAGACTGCCATCCTTTAAAGCGTTTTCGCCGACGACTATTTCATTTGCAGCATTAGGAATACGACCATCTTTTAACTTTAATTCATTTAAAAACTCACTGTTAGCTTTTGCTATATAAATGTAAGGTTTAAACGAGTTTTCAGTATCAATTTTAGCAAAACCAACACCAGTATAATATTTTATTTTCTCCACTTTAATATTTTTGTTTAAAATATCATATTCATCTTTAGTAATATCTTGAATAGCTACATGATATTTACCAAAATTTTCCTCAGCATCTAGTCTAGAAGTCGTTAAAAAGGTGGATACTAAAAGTCCTATTCCGACCATTAAAGATGTTGATAAAATAATACCTATGATTGTTACCAAGGTTCTTTTTTTATTCATCTTAAGATGCTTAATAGTTAATTTATTTAGTATGTTCATGATGGTCTCCTACTCTTTCATCACTTACAATACGTCCATCATTAATCGTGATAATTCTTTTTGCATGAAGCGCTAAGTTTTTATCATGCGTAATCATAATAATTGTTTGATTATATTTTTCATTAGATAACTCTAGAAGTTCCATTATCTCATTACTGGCTTTAGAGTCTAGATTTCCAGTTGGTTCATCAGCAAGTAAAAGAGCTGGATGGTTCATTAGAGCACGACCAATAGACACTCTTTGTTGTTGACCGCCTGATAATTCATTTGGTAAATGCTCAACACGATTATCAAGACCTAGAGTATGAATGATTTCATTCAAATATTTTGTATCTGGTGCTTTTCCATCTAATAGTACTGGTAGTGTAATGTTTTCCTTAACATTTAATATAGGTATAAGATTATAAAACTGATAGATTAAGCCTACTTCTCTTCTTCTAAATATGGCTAGATTATTCTCATTTAATTTATATACATCTTTACCATTTAAGTAAACATGACCACTTGTTGGTCGATCTACTCCTCCTAAAATATGAAGAAGCGTTGATTTACCTGAACCACTAGTTCCAACTATGGCAACAAAATCTCCTTTTTCGACACTAAAACTTACATCATCAAGAGCTTTAACTTGAATTTTACCTGATGTGTAAGTTTTACTTAAATTTTCAACTTTTAAAATTTCCATATAATTCGTCCTTTCGCTATTTATTATATTAAATAATTGTGACTATCATATGACTTTTATTATGACAATTTAGTCATTTTATTAAGCAGTCTAATAGTTGTCTTTTTTCATAAATATGACTTTAAATGTTGTATAGGAATTTAACTTACTCTCAACTTCAATTTTACCATTTTGACGCTCTATGATTAATTTTGCCATATTAAGACCTATCCCAATACTATTTTTAGATGAAGAAGTACTATAAAATCTTTTAAAAATGTTTTTGATATCTTCTTTTTTGATGCCAGTTCCATTATCTTTTATAATAATGGCATCATATAAAGGATTAGTCTCGCCACTAATTTCAATACACCCTTGTTCTTTTAAGTGCTCAATAGCATTTTTAATAATATTAGTTATGGCTTCTTTAGTCCAATTCTTATCACATGTTAAAGTAAAGTCTAAGTTGTTTAATTCAATATCAACCTCTTTTAACTCTAAAGAGATAGATAAAGTTTCTAAAATAGAATTAATCATAGCACTTACATTTACTTTTTCTTTTTTTAATTTTACGGAGCCACTATCTAATTTACTATATTTTAATAAAGTAATAATTAACCATTCCATTTTTTCTAATTCTTTAGCTTCTTTATTTAAAAAATTTGTTCTTTCTTCGGAAGTTAAATCATTATTTTTTAATATATCATTCGTAACCATAAGGGCTGTTAACGGTGTTTTTAATTGATGAGATATATCTTCAAGAGTATTCATTAAATATATTTGTTCTTTTCTTTCGTATTCACTTAGTTCTTTTAATTTTATAGCAACTTTACATATATCGTTTTTAAGTATAGATATTTCATCTTCGTTATAATCGGCAATATTAATATCATATGAACCTTTTAAAATATTTTGTAAGTATTTATTAATTTTGTTTATCTCTCTTTTTACTTTTAGAGAATATAAATAATAAATTGTTAAAATAAGAAGAACAATGGAAAAGTAAGTAATAGTGGTTGCAAATACTATTTCTTTTCTTATATCTTTATAAACTTGAAGTTCTTTAATAGTATCTTTATCTATACCATATTTAAGTAAATTATCTTTCGTGTTTTTAGAATTTAATAAAATATCAATTACATTTTCTTCGGTTTCAGGATATTCATTTATAATAGCATTTATCGCACGAGAATAATTATTATATATATAAGAATCACATTTTTTAATGATAAAAATGTTTAAGACAATAAGAAGAAGAATACTACTTACAAATATCAAAATTATTTTTTTACGATTCATAATCCACCTTATATCCTAACCCACGAACTGTTAATATAATTTTAGGGTTTGTAGGATCATCCTCTAGTTTTTCTCTAATTCTTTTTATATATACTGTTAAAGTGTTATCATTTACATATTCTTCTTCAGTATCCCAAATTTCAGCGAGTATAGATTCTCTTGTAAATACTCGGCCAGGATGCATAAATAAAATAAGAAGTATTTTATATTCTAGGGCTGTTAAAAAGATTTTTTCAGTATCTTTATAAACTGTTGCTTCTTTTAAATTTACTTTGATATTTTTGATTTCAATAATATTTTGTACTTCATTTTTATTTACTCTTCTTAAAACTGAATTAACACGACTTATTAGTTCTCTTGTTTTAAATGGCTTAGTGATATAATCATCAGCACCAGTATCAAGGGCTTCCACAATAGTTGTTTCTAGGTCGTTTGCAGTTAAGAAAATAGTGGGAATATCTTTTTCTTTTTTTATTTTTTTATATAAATCGATACCATTACAATCTGGTAAGTTTATATCTAGGAGAATTAAATCTATTTTATTATCAGAAATTATTTTTAAAGCATCACAACCCGTACTGGATTTTTCTACTTCAAAATTTTCACGCTCTAGACAAAATTTTAAACCTTCTAAGATTGTACTATCGTCTTCTACAAGTAAAAGTTTCATATAAATCACCAACTAAAGTATACCACCCTTTTATATTTTGTTCCATTACAAAATTGTCATTAAAGAAAAAGACTATTACTAGTCTTCCCATGCCCTTATGATTTCATCTTTATTACTGATATTTTTAACATTCCATCTAAAATGACCATTTATTGGATCTTTTTTAGCCCTAATTCTTAAAACATCTTCTTCTCTTAAAGGTTGTCCTGAGTTATGAATAACATAAGGTTCCCCACTTCGATTTCTTTTATCACTAATGATACCTATATGAACAGTATTTTCACCAAAGATAACAATATCTCCTGGCTGCCACTCTTCTATTTCACTTATATCGTTCGTTAATACCTCAGCATATTTACTGAAAAATACATATAGATTGCCAACACGCCTAAAATCAATATTAGAATCAGGATACTTAATAGGATAATCACTTCTATTTTTCCTTATATCGTCATCAACCATTTTTCGCAAATTATATCCAGCATTTTTGAAGGCTCGCCATATAACATCAGTGCATACTCCTATATCATCAGGAGGATAACCCTCTTCCCAGTACTTGCTGTCATATTTGGGATGATTTTTAGCATCAATTTTAGCACCTAGTAAAATATCCGTATAATCATCAATGCCATTATTATTGTAATCAACATCACTAATTATCACTTCAATATTAAAATCACTTGCTAAATAATATGGTTTATACATTTCATAGACAATAAATAGAAATGGAAGACTACAAGCGATAATGCTCACGATAATTATAATAATTAATATTTTATGTTTCTTTATAAACTTCATAAACTTCTCTTTTCTATCTTTCTTAATCTTACTTTATTAAACTTATTATTTTTAGTTTGATAGTATTTCTCCATTTGATTAATTAGGAATTTTATTATTTTTATATCTTTAGTAGTTATATATTCTTGATGATATAATTTTTTTACTAAAGCAAAGTATAAATCAATATTAGTTTTTCCTAAACTTTCTTCTAAACCTATTATATCATTATTTCGGATGCAAATTTTAATTAAATCTTTAAATTTGACATAGAATTCTTGCATTAATACTAGTTTTCTATCAAATATGCTATCTATTTTTAAATTGTAGGGAATGATTTTGCCACCTAAGTTCCTAAATATTTCTAAGACTTCTCTTGCAATTAATTCGTTTAATAACTCTTCAACTTCAGAAATTTTAAAGAGATTTTCTTTACTTTTAGGGGTTGTTAAAACATGGTTTACTTCATGAATTATTGTTATGTCATCAACAAAATATATTGGTAAAACAATAATTGGATTTTGGCCTTTATAATCAAAACTTACTAAACCTATAGGGTCTATTAAGAAACTAGTATGTAGGTAATGAGTTAAAGAATTTCTTGGAAAACTTCTTAAACTATTTTGTCTTACTGACATATTATTTATGACTTGGTTTTTTGCTCCTTTTCTTCTTAAAGTATCTATTACTAATTCGTTTTGGATATAGTAACTAATTAATCTTTTTGTAAAATGATTTGAAGAAAAATCTTGACTATTTAAATAAGCATCATAAGAAAAAGCAAATAAATAAGATACTTTATCTAATTCCTTAGCAATTATATTAGGATCTTCATTATAACATTTACCAAATGCTTCTAATAAAATATTCTCATTCGTGTTATACCATTTTTTAAATTTTTCGATCCAATCTTCACTTTGTTTTTTAACTAATCGCATTTTTATCCTTCGTTCTTTTTTAATGTCTTTTATTATAACTTATTTAGGAAAAATGTACAAATAAAAACTTTAGTTTTGAACTAAAGCCTTGTCTTTACAATATTGATATACATAATTAGTTGTTTTACAATCATCAACACTTCTATGAGAGCCATATTCTAAATGAAAGAATTTTTTTAATGTTTCTAATTTATAATTATAAGCCTTAGGAATATACTTACGAGCAAGTTCCACGGTATCAATATTTTTATTATTTATCATATCAAGTCCTAGTTTATTTATTTTTTCTTCGATAAAACCAAGGTCAAATGGGGCATTATGAGCCACTAGTGGTAAATCTTCAATAAAAGTAATAAACTCTGGTAAAACTTCTTTAATAGTTCTTTCGTTTTTTACATCATTATTAGTGATTCCAGTTATAGAGGTTATAACTTCAGGAATATCACATTCAGGATTTATTAGAACACTAAATTCATCAACTAATTCATTATTGCGATACTTTAATGCACCAATTTCGATAATTTCACTCGTATTTGCTTCTAATCCAGTTGTTTCTAAATCAAAAACAACATAATCACTTACTAAATTTTTTTCTTTTCTTAATTCTATCATATTAATTCTTCTATAATTTTATAAACTTCATCTTTTCCTTTTTTGGTTAGAGTAGAAAATGTTATAAAATCTTCTCCTTCTTCTAATTTTAAAGTATCTCTAATTATCTTATTTTGTTTTTCACGATTATTCTTTTTTACTTTGTCATACTTGGTTGCAATAATGTGAACACTTAAATGGTAATATTTTAAAAATTCATACATTAATACATCATCTTCGGTTGGTTTATGACGATAATCGATTAAAAGAAAAACACATTTTAAATTTTCTCTTACTTTTAAATAGTCTTCAATCATAACGCCGAATTTTTTTTGTCTTTCTTTACTTACGGAAGCATAGCCATAACCTGGAACATCAACAAAATAAAAAGACTTATTTATTAAATAAAAGTTTAAAGTTTGAGTCTTCCCAGGTTTTGATGAGGTATGAGCGAAATTCTTACGATTCATAAGAGTATTGATAAAACTTGATTTTCCAACGTTACTACGCCCAACAAGTAAAAACTCTGGTAAGTTATCCGTAGGGTACTGACTAGTTCTTACTGCCATACAGGCTAATTCAACTTGATCAATTTGCATATTTTTTCACCTATCATCATTATAATATATTTTAAGGTATTTTGCAAATAGTGGTGAATAATATTATATTGTTAGGAGGATTTTTTTATGCCCCAGTCTAATCATAATTTTCCTCCAAGTATTGACCCTCAACTATTCTCTTGGATTGCTTGTGCTGTTGGTTCTTTATGTTGTGATGGATATAATTCAAATGAACAAAATAGTTTTGGAAACTGGCTTATTTTAGTAGGACAATTTATTTTAACTACTGCTGCACAACAACAGTTAATAAATGGTCGTAATAGAGTACACAATAGTGGTGAGCCTTGGGGCCAAGTATATAGTAATGCTGAGCAAATAGATTTTTTACTCCGAGCAGTTGATGATTTAAAGCAAGAACTGGAAAATTTAAAGCAAAATAAATAAGCCACTAATTTTTTAATGACTTATTATTTATATTTTTAGAATCATGACAACTCACTTTTTTTATTATTTCTGTATCCGTAATTCTATTTTCTTTACCATCTATATTGTAGCCATAATCGTTTGATAATTCATATTTTATCATATTTATCCTGTTTTTACTGCCAACATAACTGGTACTATAATTATTTTGTAAGCGCATATTTTCACCCTTATTAGTATGAAGGGTTTTTTTATTTTTATACTCTTAATGTTATTTCGACTATTTTAGTTAAATCAATTATAGTATCTGGTGGAATACTTGTTGATTCTACTTTACCATAGCCACTAAAGGTATATTTAAGACCTATTAAATTACAGAAATTCATAACCTCACTACTACTCCATCCTGTCATATCAGGCATAGTATAATCACCAGTTTCCGATAATAAAAATACTTTACTACCTATTAAAACATCCGAATCTTTTTTAGGAAACTGACTTATAACGTTTGATCCTGTTCCCAGTTTATATACTTTTAAGTTCTTAGTAGTTAAATTATCTGCAGTCGCATTAATATCACTACTGATGTAATTATCTATTTTAATTATTTTGGAGGTATCTAAACTACTTGTTTCTTCAGTAACATTAGCATAATTGGCAATACTTTCTACGGCTTTTATAACAACATTTGATAAAGCACGAGCACCATTATCGATTTGTTTTACAGAAACATAAAAGATATATTCAGGATCTTCATATGGAAAAAAACCTGCGAATGATCTAACATAGTTAACGGATCCTGTTAAATAATGGCCATTAGATCCAGCGATTTGGGCTGTTCCTGTTTTACCTGCTAGAGTGACATTATTTGGTCGCCAGTAACTACTTGCACCATGATAAACAACATTATACATTAATTCTTGGATTTTTTTAATAGACTCACTAGATACTTTCTTGCCTAAACTAGTTCTTCCACCTTGATAAGTTATATTACCATTTTGATCTACTATTTTATCAACAATATATGGTTTTATCATTTCACCATCATTAGTAATAACTGTTAAAGCCTGAAGATTTTGAATTGGAGTGGTGGTGATACCTTGACCAAAAGAAGCACTGGCTAGTTCAGATTCGTAGGTCATACGTAGTAAACCACTTTCTTCCGCAGGAAGTTCAATTCCTGTTTTAGAGCCAAAACCTAAAGATTCATAAAATTCTCTTAATTTAACATTACCAAGTTTTAAAGCAAGGTTTGTTGCTCCTACATTTGATGAATAAGCAAAACCAGTATCATAATTTATACGTCCCCATCCAGAATTATTAAAGTCTTTAATGGTGGCACCAGCAATCTTAATAGTACCTGACATAAATTCTTCATTACCATCATAAAGACCATTTTCCATAGCCGCTAACCAAGAAAATATTTTCATAGTAGATCCTGGTTCATAGGTATATCCTACTAAAGGATTTTTATAATCAGTAAGACCTGATAAATCATTAGGATTAAAATTAGGGCTTGAAGCACTTCCGACAATAGCACCTGTTTTAGCATTAATAACCGTAAAAGTAAACCAGGCAAAGTTATTATTTTCCTCAAGTGTATGAACAGCATCTTCGAGTATTAACTGAATACCTGTATCTAATGTTAAATATACATCACTGCCACTTACAGGTTCTTTAGTTATTCCTTCAATCATTTGATAGCCTGCACCATCGACTTGATATTCTTTATATCCATCTTCACCTTTTAAATAAGAATTATAATAAGCTTCAATTCCCATTTCTCCAACTATTTCACCATTTTCATTAGGTTTAGCATAACCAACTAAATATGATGCCATTTTGGATTTTTTATAATATCTTTTACTTCCCGCGATAAAATCAAGACCTGGAAGTCCAAGACTTTGTATTTTGACTTTTTGATTCTCAGATAAATTTTTACCTTTTGTTCCAAATTCGACTTGATATGCCCCTTTTATATTTAATCTACCAAGAGCATATTCATAATCAATATCAAGAACCTCAGATAAGGCTTTGGCTGTTGCTTCTTTATCTACAACATGTTGGGGGTTTTTAGGATTTGTTGTTCTTGATTCACTAAGGTAAGCGATTAAAGTATAAGAATTAACATTTTGAGCAATAGCCTCACCATTGACATCATAAATATTACCGCGAGAGGCATGTAATGTCCTTTTTTTAGTATTTCTATTTTTAGCAAAAGCCGTTAAGTCTTTACCATCAACATTACTACTTACTGAGACAAAGACTAATTTTCCCATGGAGACAACAAAGGCACAAAAAAAGACCAGAATAAACAACTTACTCACTCTTACTCTTGATCTTTTTCTCTTCATAAATGTTTCTCCTATTCCCCAATTGTTTTGATATTACTATTATTATAAGACAAACCACTTCTAGTTGCAATATCTTGAATATTATCAATTGATGCTAATTCATCAATTTGCATTCCTAAGGCTTCGTTAGTCTTCGTTTGTCTATTTATTTTTGTTCTAACTCGTTCTAATTCGATATTTGATTCAGATAATAAGGCTTTAGTATAAACCCATGATGCAGGCATAACGATAAATCCAAATAAAATAAGTAAGAAAAACATAAACTTTTCTCCTTTTAATAATTTGATTCGTTTTACCTTTTTGGTCCTCATACCCTCATATCCTTTCAATTACTCTTAATTTAGCACTTTTACTGCGACTATTCTCATTTATTTCTTCAATACTTGGAAGTATTGGTTTTTTATTAATTAATTTTATAAGTGGACGATATTCTTCAGGTATTTCAGCATCAGGTAAGCCACTAAATATTTCATTTGTTTCACTATATTTTTTAAATATGTTTTTGACAATGCGGTCTTCTAGAGAGTGAAATGTTATAACACATATTCTGCCACCTTTATTTAATCTTTCAATAGCTTTTGGGAGCGCTATTTTTATGGCATCTAATTCATGATTTACTTCAATTCTGATGGCTTGAAATATTTCGCGTTCAGGATGTTTCTTAAAAAAATAATTGGCACCAACACTATTTTTTATTATCTCAACAAGTTCTAGTGTTCTTTCAATTTTTTTAGTACTTCTATATTTTATAATACCATCAACAATTTGTTTACTTCTTTGTTCCTCAGCGTATTCATAAAATATTCTTAAAAGTTCTGAGGCTGAATAATCATTAACAATATCTTTAGCCGTTTTAGTCTCACTTTGGTCCATTCGCATATCAAGTTCGGCATCATTCATAAAACTAAAACCTCTTTTTTTGTCATCAATCTCAGGACTTGACAAGCCAAGATCAAATAAGAAACCATCAACACTCGCAACATTTTTACTATTTAAACATTCATCTAAATACATGAAGTTAGAATGAAAAATGTGAAAGTTATCTCCTATTTCTGATAATTTTTGATGCGAAGCAAAAACCCCCTCGCTATCAGCATCAAAGGCGAAAAGATAGCCCTTTTTTATTCTTTTTAAAATTTCACTACTATGACCAGCATATCCTAGTGTGGCATCTACATATACTCCGTCTTCTTTTAAATTTAAGTTTTCAATTACAATATCCCGCATGACACTATAATGCATTACTCCACCTCATTAAATAAATGCTCAGCAACATCTTCTAGGATATCACTATATTCTTCATTAAATTTATCCCAGTTTTCTTTGGACCATATTTCAATACGGTCATTCGCGCCGATTAGAACACATTCTTTAGTGATATCGGCGTGAATTAACTGTTGGGAAGTAATATTTATGCGCCCTTGACGATCAAGATTGCAACTAGCAGCGGCAGAAAATAATGAACGAACTACAACACGAGCATCTTTTTTAGTGAAAGGTAGGCTTGATAATTTTTCGACCATCTTATGCCATTCAGCTTCGGTATAAATGTATAAGCATTTTTCAAGTCCACGCGTTACAATGAATGTTTCGCCTAGACTACTACGAAAGTTAGATGGAATTACAAGTCTATTCTTATCATCAATATTATGATGATATTCGCCCATGAACATATCGGTCCCCCACTTTCTACCACAATGTACCACTGCTTACCATTATCTTATCAATTATAGTCTTTCTTGTAAAGATTTAAGTGTTCGCTTTAAAAGAAAAATTGTTAATATTTACAAATATTTTACAATAAAAAAGATATCCTTTTATTGATATCTTAAATACTTATTTACTTTCTAGTTGTTCCTAAATAGTTTGCTAGATTAGTAGACATCTCAGTCTCAATAGTCTTTCTTATATAATCGTAATCAGTATACTCAGGGTGTTTACTGCTTAATTCTTCGGCTTCTTTTTCATAACTTTTAAAATACATGGCTGTTTTTAATAATCTACCACAAGGAGCACTTAATATTTGACCATTTTTAACATAAATGTAATTTAATAAAATAGTTCCATTATTTTCATAAGGTACTCTATGTTCACCAATTACAATACAATCTTCATTATCCCAGTAATCTTTAAATTTATGAGGTTCTTTCATCATTTCTTTTGGGAATACTATATCAAGTGGTTTATAGTAAGAGCCATTAATTGTTGCCATTTCATATACTATGGTATTATCTGGCATAATAACTCTAACTGGCATTACTGGTTCTTTATTTATAACTTCGCCTCGTTCATTAAAACTTAGCATATAATAATTGCCATCTTCAAACACAGGAGTTGCAAAGTTATGATTTCCTTCTAAACCATGCATTTCTTCTAAGTATACTGCTGTTTTTAAAGTTAAAGAGTTTCTATTTACAGCATCTAATACTCTATTATCTTCAACAACGTCTAGGAATGTTACTCTTTCTAAAAGATGCAATACTTCTAAAGTAATTTTATTATCGGTACCGCGAATTAATAATTCTAAAGTTTGAGCCATATCTGTTTCTAATTCACGTACTCTTTTACAATTTCCATTATCTATCGCATGATTAATAGCCGCCACTAATCTTTCATTTAATGTAGAATATAAAGTTCCTATTAAATCTTTACGAGCATCATTACTATTTTGTTCTAAATATTTTTTTATTCTTCTTTCATATGGAATTAAACTTTCAAATATAATCATAATTTTCCCCCTCAACTATTTATATTAGTTATTAATTTTTTATTTTTGACGGTTTCTTGGCATGTCGTTATTTTCTGATACAGTATGTGTATATAAATTTCTTTTATTTGCTTCTCGTAATCTGTTTAAAATTTCTCTTTTCTTCATTAAATCAATTTGTTCGAATGTGATTATGTCAAATTGTGGTGTTTGTGCTTCTTCTTGCGCTACGGGAGTAACAACTTCTTTAGAACGATTTTCTTGTACAGATTCTTGAATTACTTCTAATTCGCGCATTCTGTTTCTTACTAATTCTATTTCTCGTTCTAATTTTGCTCCTTTATTATTATTAATTTTAGTTAATACATTCATAAGAACTTCTTTTAAATCGTAATGTTTGGCGATATAGTCTTTAACGGCATATACAATAATCATACCTATCCCAACTTTAAATGGTAGACTTGATGCTATGACATCTCTGCTATCATCGGTGAACATCATGCATATAATTTTCCAAACATAATATACCGGAACTCCGATTGCTCCGGCTGTAAAAATTCCTTCTATAGCGTGTTTTATGTATTTATTATAAAAGTTTACTATTTTTTCTGCGACTACATTACTATCTTGATTCCCGATGGAATCGAGTTCTCCTTCGATACTTTCTTCTAAATTCTCTAATTCTAGATATTCTGGTAATTCTGGAAAATCTGTTACCTCGCGTTTTTCACCATCAGAAATTACAACCGATTTTTCACTATTTCTAATTAACTCGCTATTCATTTCATTTTCTCTCTTTCAGTAGTTGTATATTATAAAGATAATTACTTTATTTGTCAACTTGATATTTGGGCATTATAAAAGAACTGTCTTCTAACAGTCCTCTCCCATCCACCAAAGTCTTATTTCTTTCCGAATTTGGCAAAATAACTTCTTGATTAGTTTTATCATTTTTTACTACCTTCTCTATATAAGGATATACTACATCTTTTGTTTTGTCAACTTTTATTAATAAATAAAAAAGAGGTGAAGCCTCTTTAATAATAAATAATTCCGCCTAGAATAATTGCTAATAAGATATATAGAACAATTATTAAGAACGCACTATTTTGTAGACCGAAACCACAGCATTTGTTGCAACTTGGTTCCTTATCTTTACAACATCCCATGGGACACCTCCTTAAAAACGCTTAAAAAGACTAAATGAATGCTCCTACTATGATTATAAGTAAGATAAATAGTACTAAAATGATCGCAGCTCCTAAGCCGTTTCCACAACCACAGTTATTCATAAATCATTCCTCCTTTATTTGTCTTTTCACTTATATATTACGTAAAAAAATTATTTTGGTGCTTGTTTTGTAATCAATAGATAAAATACGTAAAAACCTTGTATTTTTTTTATCTTGTTGCTATAATTAAGGTACTGGGAGGAAAAATGATGAACAAAAAAATATTTATTTTAGGAGCTTCTGCTCTATTACTATGTGGATGTGGTAAAGTTCCAAAGTTATCAAATGGAGATGAAGCGGTAGTTACATTTAAAGATGGTGTAAAAATTAGTGCAAATGATTTTTATAATTCTATTAAGGATACTATGGGACTTCAAACTCTTGTAAATATGATTGATAAATATATTTATGAGAAAGAGTTTAAGGATTCTCTTACAGAAGCTACACAATATGCAGAAGCATCAATTAAACAACTTCGTGCATCTTATGAAACTGATGAACAATTATTAAGTATGGTTAGAATGTATACTCAAGTATCTTATCAAACTGTTGAGGCTTATCAAGAATCTCTTTATCTTAGTTACTTACAAAATGAGGCAATCGAAACTTATGTAAAAGACAAAATTACCGAAGATGAATTAAAGAAGTATTATGAAAACGAAGTTTATCCTAATATGACAATTTCACATATTATGATTACTTCAAAAGCTACTAGTACATCTAGTGATGAAGAAAAAGAGAAAGCCGAAAAAGAAGCTAAGGATAAAGTAAAAGAAGTAATTAAAAAATTAGATGATGCTAAAAAAGATAAGAAAAATATTGAAGAAGTTTTTGGAAGTCTTGCAAAAGAATATTCTGAAGACGATAGTACTAAAGATAAAAATGGTGATTTAGGAGAAATTAATTTAGGTTCTCTTGGTTCACAATATGATGAACTTGTTAAAGCTGCTGGTAAATTAAAAGACGGTGAATATTCAACCGAAGTTATAACTACTTCTACTGGTTATCATGTTATTTTAAAAACTAAAACTGGAACAAAGAAATCATATGATGATTCACTTGATTCTATGAAAACAAATATTACTCAAAATAAACTTACTGAAAATCGTTCTTTAATGATTGATGCCGTAAGACATTATCGCGAAAAATATGAGTTGGATATTGTAGATTCTGAAATGAGTAGTCAATACGGAAAATACATGAATAATTTAATTAATTCTTATAAAAATTCTAATAATCAATAAAAAAAGTTCCTAATTAGGAATTTTTTTTATGTAATCATCTATATCAATATCTTGATACCCTCTACGATATAAATACTCTTTGATTTTGTTTTTTGTTGTATAAATATCATATTTATTTATGTATTTATTATATAAACGGTTTATTATTTTTTCTATTTCATATTCATTTTCAGAAACTTCTATTTTATCTAAGCAGGAATTAATACTATCAATATTAAAACCTTTAGTTATTAATTCACTTGTTGTTTTTCCCTTAAATTCATTTGCACTCTTTTTATTTGACTTTAATTTTTTAGTTATATATTTTTCTATTTTTTCTATATATACATTCTGATTAATTTTATTTAAGTAAATATTAATCTCCGACTCAAAAAATCCTAAATGCATTAAATCTTTCTTTATTTTTTTCTCCCCTTCTGTGTATAGCGCTAGACGATCATGAATATAGGCTTCAATATATACTTTAGAATTTAAATAGCCATCTTTTTTTAAATGTTTGATTGTAGTATTAATCGTATCTGTATCGTATTCTTTCTTCTTTAAAAAACTTACTATTTCTTTTTCACAACGCATTTTGATACTTATATATTTTATGGAATCATAATAAGCCGCTAGTAAACTATTTTCTTTTAAGATATTTTCTAATTCTTTCTTGGTAATATCTTTTTTTAGTAATAATTCACTTTTTATAATGATATCATCATAAAGTTTGTATTCTTTATTATCGATAATGACTTTATATATATTCCCTTTATCTTTTTTATATTTTTCTATTTTCATTGTATCCTCTATCTTAAATCTACTCTTTAATTATTCGGTTATATTCATTTATAAAGAAATCATCTGTCATACCAGCGATATAATCAATAACAATACGCTCGGGAGTATTTTTTTTAAAATAACTTTCATCCATATTTTTTATGTAAGAATATATGATAGGCGACGATTCATTAAAATTTTTTATATCTAATAAGTAGGTATCAAATAATTTATTAAACTTTTCTTTTAATTCATTAGATGTCTTACTAGATTCAGAATTACTATATATGTACTTATAATTAAATTTTTTTAATTCTTCAATTGCATTATATACTTTATCGCTTAATTTTATATAATTCTTATCATAACTATTCTCAATTATATCTGTAACACAGGCATTTACAATATCTTTGGTATTGTTTCCTAAAACTTCTGTAATACTTTTGGGTAAATCTTCTCTACTTACTAAGTGTACTCTTATAGCATCGTCTATATCTCTACCAAGATAAGCAATTAAGTCGCTTACTCTTACAACGCAACCTTCTAGAGTCATAGGGTTAAGACTTGTTAATATAGATTTATCGGTATACGTTTTTTTATATTCTTCTAAAAATTCTTCTTTTGTTTTCTTGCGAGGTTGGTACTTTCCTAAAGCAAATTCGCCATTATGACAAAGAACAGCATCTAGTACTTGAACAGAAATATTTAACCCTTTCCCAAAGTTTTCAATATCTTTTAAAACTCTAACTGATTCAACATTATGATTAAAAAAGCCTTCATTATGCTTTAGGCTAATCTCACTAAGTATCCTCTCCCCTACATGGCCAAAAGGCACATGACCTAAGTCATGAGCTAAAGAAGCCGCTTCAATTAAATCTTCATTTAAATTTAAAGCTCTACCAATAGTACGCGCTATTTTGCTTACAAATTGAATATGAATCATCCTTTTAGATATATGATCATTATTAGTATAAGAGAATACTTGGGTTTTATCTTGATAACGTAAGAAAGCCAAAGAATAAATTATACGATCAATATCGCGAAAATAAGATGTCCTAATGTCTTCTTCTCTTTTTTCAAAATATATAGCGTCGCAATCGTGACTTGCGTACTTAGATAAATTATTATTATGTTTATGCATTGCTTCTTTTATTTGTTCATTCACTTTTATTCACCTAGAAATATTATACCAAAAAAAAGGCAATAAAAAAAGGCTTTAAGCCTTTTACATCATAGAAGTAAGTAAGTCTTGAAGACCAAATTTTTCTAATATTTTATTTAAATTTTGTAAAAATTCACCAGCCTCAGCATCAGTCATATCATCCATTTTAATGCTTCCTGTGGTATCAATTTCTGATACACTTTCTTTAACCATAGCATAATCTCCCTTTATGGCTAAATTAATTGGTTTTCCTAAAATAGAAGTATTAAATGTTATGTTTAAATCACCACTGGCAACATCTTTGGTTCTTTTAATATTTGTTTCTTCAATTGTACCATTAAAAGTAGTACCCTCTATATTGAAACGATAATCTAATTTCGCTTCTTTATTATTTTTGTTTTCTAATAAAAGTTCAATAATATCAGTTGTGCCATCATTAAATTTAAAATTTAATAAATCGTTTTTATCTTTAGAAATCGTTAAAGTTTGTCCTTCTGCTTCCATGATAAAATTAAATTCTTTATTTACACAATCAAAACTTAAAACTTTGGTATCATCACTTAAAAGTTCTCCTGCTATAACATTATTTAAATTATCTGTGTATAAAACAATTACGATTTTGGCAGTATTACTTAAATCAGTTTTTTCTTTTAAACTTGTCTCTAAATCAGACTCAGAAATACCTAAAGATTCTATTAAAGCATTTTTTAATTTGGCATTAGATAAAATTTGTTCTTTTATAAAATTAATTGTTCTTTCCATATTTTTTTCATCTAAAATGTAACTTACTTTTTTACCTTTATATTCTTTATTACTAATAGTTATTTTAGAATCTTCAGTTTTAAATTTATCTTTATCTAAAGAATCAATTATAATGGTTTTCATTTCTTTTAGTATTAATTCATAATTATCATAGTCAAATTTGGCAGCATTGCCATTTATAGTAAATCCTGTGGTAGCATCTTCAAAAATATTTTCTTCTGAAACATTAATAACTTTACTGAATAATTCGTTGCATTTTAAATAGATACTTTCATTAGTATAAGCAAGAATAGCATCCATAATGGTTTCGTTTTTATCTTTAACTCCAAATTTTAAATTCATAAGCTCTTTAGATAAATCCATGCCTAAACCTAAATTATAATCTAAATTAGTAAAATTTGATAATTCAGGAATATTACTTTCTAATTTAGCATTTAACTTTATTTTAAAAGGTTCTTTACTAGCATCTAAATCCATAGCGTTTTCTTTATAATCTTTTAGCATACTATTTAAAGATTTATAAACACTATTGATACTATCTTTATAAATACTTACGGGGTCATTATTTAATCTCTTATAACCAAAATATAGTCCTATACCAATAGCTATAACAATTAATAACCCTCCAATAATAAATTTTGTTTTGCTTTTTTTGTTTTGCTCGCTTGAAGTAAGCGTTTCTAACTCTAATTCATTTTCATTCATACATATACACCCTTCTCCTATAATTATATTAATTGTATCAAATTTTAAGTAAAATTTATATACAATTTGAATGCTTTACATTAATTTTTTTAAAAAACTTTTACTTTTTAAATAAAGCCCTGTATATCTGTCATAATATTTATCTAGAAATGAATTTATTTCTTCTTTTACTTGATCACTTATTTTTAAGGCACTAATACTTTTTATTTCAACATAATAATACATACGAAGCATTTCTATTGTTTTATGGCTTACGATAGGTTCATTTTGATAGCAATTCCCACATATATATCCACCAATATCGCCATCAATAGTTACTATATTAGTTTTATTACCACACTTGGCACAAGAATCTAAATTTAAACCCACTCCTAAGTTATCCAAATATTTGATTTCTAAAATATTACACATGATTAAAGGGTCTAAGCCATCATTTATCTTCTTGATAGTAGCAAGATATGGCTCATATATATTATCGGTTGTTTGTTTTGCAACTTGTTCTGTTAATTCCGTTAAATAATTCATATAACTTAATAAAACGATATCACTTTTAATGGTATTTAAGGGATTTATAACATCAACACTTATTAGTGTAGATAATTTATTTTCTTTATAATATATGTTAAAGGTGCCATAAGTGAATTTTAAAGTAGTGGCTCTAAAAGGGCTTTTTATATTTTTAGCACCTTTACACATAATGCTAATTATGCCATCTGGTGTAAAAACATGAATTATTTTGGATGTTTCTCCATATGGTATTTCTTTGATTATCATACCCTCTATTTTTTTAATCACTTTGACCTCACCTTATTTATTATAACAAATTAAATAATCTCTGAAAATAATAAAATAAAAGAAGACTTATTTTGTCTTCGTGTTTATAAGCATGATTCAAGTAATTCAAGAATATTTTCAAAATCTTCTTTACCTGCTTTTTCTATATATTTTACGTTTCTGATTTCGTAATCAATACTTCTAATATGTTCACATAAAACCGAACCTTTTATTTTTTTAGTATCTTTTAACAAATAATGAGTCGGAAATTCTTTAACATTTGATGTGATAGGACATGATATTACCATTTTGGTGTTTTTATTAAAAATATCATTTGAGACTACCACCGCTGGTCTATATCCTTTTTGTTCATGTCCTTTTGTTGGATTAAAATCAAGAAAGATAATATCTCCTTGTCTAGGAATATAAGCTTTTACCATATTTCTTTTCCTTTTGGTTCATCCCAAGTAAAGTCTTTCGCTAAATTTTCTCCATTGTAGTTTTCAAATCGTTCTTCAAGTGATATCTTTACTCTTTTAGGTTTACTTATAATTATTTCATCGTTTTCGTATCTTAAATCTACTTTGTCATTTGTTTTTAAATCTAAAGATTTTAGAAAACTACTTGGTATTCTTATGCCATCTGAGTTTCCCCATTTTTGAAGTCTCGCTTCCATACAATCATCTCCATCTATATATAGTATATACTTTGTTTAAACATTTGTCAAGTAAAAAGAAGGCAACTTCTATTTATCGTCTTCTTCTTTTTCTATTCTTTTATAATCTAAATAATCTTCTATTTTACCGGATTTTTGAAATTTTTTCCAAGCTTCCTTCTTATTCATGTTTATCACCTTTCTATATATGTTATGTGGTGATTAAGAATTTTTTATACACTTTTTAGTTAAAAATCTAAAAATCCTAGTTCTTTTATATATTTTTCTTTATCTTTCCAGTTAGCAATAGTTTTAACATATAACTCTAAATATACTTTCTTTTTAGTCATTGCTTCTATTTCTTCACGAGCTAAAATACCAATGCTTTTTAACCTTTCACCTTTTTTACCAATAATTATTTTTTTAATGGTATCTCGGTCAACTATAATATCTACATGAACTTCAATTAAGTCTTTTTTCTCTTCATAATATACGGTATGGCAGGTAAGACTATGTGGAATTTCTTCAACAGTAACTTGAAATAATTTTTCTCTTACTATTTCACTTATCATAAAGTATTTACTATTACTTGTTTTCATATCCTCTGGAAAATACCTAATATCATCTTTTAAATATTTTTTGATAACTTCAATTAATCTATCAGTATTATCTTTCTCTAAGGCAGATATTGGAACAATTTCCGCGAATGGATATAAATCTTTATATTCATTAATATTATATATGATATCTTCTTTGGTAATTTTATCTATTTTATTTAAAACTAAAATGACTGGAGAATCGGATTTCTTTAAAACATCAAGAATAAATTTATCTCCTTTACCTAAACCAGTTGAGGCATCTACAACAAACAATATAACATCAATATCTTTTACCAAACTAAGTGCTTGTTTATTCGTAACTTTCCCTAATTTATTTATAGGTCTAATAATTCCTGGAGTATCCATGAATACTATTTGATAATCACTCTCATTGTATATACCTTGAATGATATTTCTGGTTGTACCCGCAACAGTTGATGTGATAGCAACTTTTTCATTTATAAGTGTATTTAACAAAGTTGATTTTCCAACGTTTGGTCGACCTATTAAACTAACAAAACCACTTTTCATAATAAATTCCCCCAATATATTTTACTATTCATATTTGCCCCCTATAAAGAAAATAATTCCATTAAATATGGTCCAAATACAAACATACTAATAACTATAGATACAATTGACATAACAAAACTTGCAGCAGATCCACAGTCTTTAGCAATTTTGGCTAATGGATGAATCTTAGTTGTAGTTAAATCAACGGCTGCTTCTATCGCAGTATTTATGAGTTCAAGAGCCAAAATAGAGCCTAAGGCAACAAAGATTATTGCCCATTCTGATAATTTAATTTTAAATATTATACCCATGATAACAGCAAGTAAAGTTGCAAGACCATGAAGCCATAAACTTTGTTCATAGCGATAGGCATATAATAATCCATCTAAAGAATATTTGATACTTTTAAAAAAACGTTTTATACCATATACCTTAACATTATCACGATTAAATTCTTTATCTTGTAATTCCTTCTTCATTTAAAATCCTCTCTTGTAAATCAAACATTACTTTTTCATCTTCTTTTTCCATATGATCATATCCTAGGAGATGGAGTAAGCCATGAACTGTTAAAAATGATAATTCTCTTTTGAGAGAATGGCCATAATTCTCTGCTTGTTCGATCATTCTTGGAATACATATATATATATCCCCTAAAACTCTTATCTTAGATTTTATTTTTTCATTATCTTCAAAAGCAAAGGATATGACATCTGTTACTTTATCAATACCTCTATACTCCTTATTTATGTTTTGAATTTCATCAGCATCTACAAAAATAATAGAAAAATAAGCATTCTTAACATTCTCATGTTTCATGGTTCTTTTAATTACTTTTTTTAAATAGTTATATTTAAAATCAACACCAAAATTGTCATTTATTTCATATTTTATTTTCATATTACTTGGACCCCCATTCTGCCCAATAAATATATTACCATAAATAATAAAATTATAAAACATATAACATTATAAATTAAATCATTATCAAAGATGCCAGGCAAGTATTTTCTGATGGCATTTAGGGCAACATATATTAAAAAACCAATGATACCTCCTAAAACATTTAATATTATATCATCAACATCAAAACTTCTGCCAATACATGATTGAACAAATTCAATAGTTGTACTGGAAATAGCACTTACGATTAAGATTGGTAAAATTCGATTAGGTTTAATATATTTAGAAATAAAGTAACCAAAAGGGATAAACATAACAATATTTCCAACTACATTGAAATAGAAATTATTGCTTCCTATTTCATAACGAAATATTTCTGTAAAAGGTACTAAATTAAAGCCACTATTGTGATTTAATTCAGTTCTAGTTAGTAGTTCATATAATAGTAAGATATAAATAATAAATAACAAGTTAGAAAATTCTTTATGAAAAATAAATTTCTCATTATTAGAACGAATGGCCGCGATTCTAACACTTGCAATTATTACTAAGAATATTGTTAGCATAGGCCAAATATTATCAATTGAGGTTGTGATTATTTTCGTTATTCTCTCTATCACTGGTATCACTTTCCATTTCTACTTCAAAGTATTCTTCAACTCCTATTTGTTCTTTTATAGCAACAAACATTTCTATATCTAAGTTACCATTAAATACATTTTTTTTCAATACTTTTTCTTCCATTATATCAGAAATATCTACACCTTTGACAGATAATTTTTCGTGAATTATTTTAGTTATTTCTTTTTGGGCTTCTTCTTCATTATATTTTTTTTCTGTTACTTCTAATTCTTTTTCTTTTTGAAGATAAAACTTCATATTTCCTATTTTTAAAATTTCTTTATTTTCAACTTTTTTATTTTCAGAAACTCTACTTTTTAAGATTGTATATTTAAAATCATTAATATCAACCATGAAGTTATAACGCATCTTGCCTGTTTCTTTTTCTTCTTGATAGGTAAGTGGAAGAGATGCAGAGACATTATACCACACCTCGGCATAGACAAGCCCTTTAGCACAAACATTTTCTTTAACTTCATCATTTAGTTTTATCATACCATTAATTAAAATGTCACCTTTTTGAACATAATCATTTTTCCTGACTTCAGCCACGCCTTTTTCGGTTAAGATATTGGTTATAATACCTGATTTATTTGCTACAATATGGCATGTTCCATAATTTTTACTTATATTATTTTCAATTCGTTCTTCAATTCTAATATTAATAACCATACCATCAACATCTATTTCTAACCACTCAATACGGTCTTTATACTCTTCCTTGATACTTGCTATAATACGTTCATATTCATCATAACTTTTTTTAAAGGTGAATGGTTCTACTCCTCTTTCTTTTAGAGCTGTACTTAATAAATCTCTTATTTCTTTTTTAGAATGAATAACATTTACTTTGACAATGATATTAGATAGTATTAAAAAGACAATAGTACTAAAAATAATACTTACTATTATTAGCAAATTCTTTTTTAGTTCACTTTTTAATTTATAAAATCCTGTTTCATCAATTATTTCTATTCGTTCACTTACTAAGTATTTACGCGCTCTTTTTAAATCTGATGCTAGTATTTCAAAAACTAAATAGTCCCCATTATATGAAATATTCTTGATACTAACATTTATCCGATTTAGTTTTAATAAAATGTTACTTTTTTTATTCGTTTTTATCCGTACCAATGTGTAATGTTTCATCTTTGAAACCTCATTTCATTAATTGTCCCTTTGATTAAGATTTCATGATTATCCATAGCACTTACAATTAAATCTTCACCTTCAATAATTAAATTAAATTCTTTTAATTTTAATTCTATTTTTTTACTACTTAATTCTATTAATGATTCATAATAATAGACATGTAAGCAATTATTAAATATATCGATATAGTAATCTTGGTCCATAAGGAAATTTTGAAGATTTTTTACGATACGCATAAATCTCACCCTTATAAACTTTATGCATTTCATTTCTTTTCAAAAACAAAAAGAGATTTTAAGTCTCTTTCTCATCAATATTATTTAAAGCATATATACATGCTTCAATTACAAACTTTGTAAAACTAATATTACTCTTTCTTGCTTCTTTTTCAATTCTTTCTATTAAACTTTTAGGAAATCTAATATTCTTAAGAATCTTTTCTTCTTTTTCTATTTTAAACATTATCTAAACTCCTCGTAACTCTACTGAACAATATATGGGTTATTTTGTGTTCCATTTGAGCCAGCATTAAATGTTGTATCAGAGCGTAAATTTATGATAGGACGCACACCACGAGAGGTGCTATTCACACTAAGACCGTCGAGGTAGCCATACGTATCACCACATACAACTAATACATTAGCATGACTGTTGCCGCCATGCCAATAAGATGGCGACATTGTCCAATAGTACTGTCCGTTGTATAAATAGTATGATGCGTTGCTCGTAGTCCATGACGCTCCTGCAAATTGTGCTTCATCTGCTGTTATCATTCCTACATCCAACAAATATATATCTCCTTCTGAACATGATAATTGTGGTGCTTTTGTTCCGCTGGATAGCCTCGTATATGCTGCATAACGGAATGTACTTCCTGTCCCGCTATATGATCCACTTCCTATATTTCTATCATTACAGAACTTACCTACCACCACCTTACTCTTGTCTGATATATTTGAATTATACCACGACTCTAATGCTGTTTTCAGTGGTGCTGGATCTCCATTTGTTTGGGGATTTGCATTGCTAGGTCTTTGACTGCCTACAGTGTAAGTCCATCCTATATATGAACTATTATCATAACTTCCATTGTATGCAATTCCTTTTAGCACTACATTCCCATCCCATGAACCATTTCCTTTACATGTATTTCCAGATTGTACTGCTCCGTTGTAGATTAGTCGTATCGTTTTATCTCCATTGATTCGTACTATTCTCCAACACTTATTATCAAATATTACATGATTGGTTGTCGCTGCTCCTCTCCAATAATATGAATACCCTCCATACATTCCATCTGATACCTTATAGATACCATTGTTGGTTGCTGTCTCCGCTCCGGTTGCAGCTTGAGTAAAATCTGGTGTTCCAGTTTTATAACTTGTACTCTTTTCTATTGCTGCGATTATTGTATCTATCGTTTGACCATTTGGTTTTGTTGTTACACTCTTTGTTGTTACATCTGAAGTATTTCCTGACCCATCTTTTACATATACCTTTAATGTATATGTTTGCCCTGCATTTAATCCTGTAAATGTATGGGTATTTGTTGTCTCTTTTATTGTGGTTCCACTATCTAGTTGATAATAGTATTCTGTTACTTCCTTATTATCGCTTGCTGTTACTGTTACATTTATTTCTGTTTTGGTTACTGATGTTGTAACATTACTTATTATTGGTTTCTCTGTATCTGGTGTTTTATAAAAGTATACATAACACTTTGTATCATTTTTAGTTAAACCTAAAAAATTTAATTTACCATCGGTGTATTCTATTGTTACACCCTCATCTATTGGAGCATTCTCTCCAGTAAGTCTTGAGTCAGGTACTCTACATTTGCTTTTTTCTGTATTAAATGTATAATCTCCTGTTGGTATATCTGTTTGATTTTTATAATTTATTCCATCTTCACTTACCATAATAGCAAGTTTTAAATCTGGTGCTTTATAATCTACTATTCCATTTGCTAGTTTTACACTTTGCATACTTCGATATTTTGCTCTAGTTACTGTAAATGTTAAAACTGATACCACACTTAAAACTATCATACTTCCCATGATAATTCTTTTCTTATTATTTCCTTTTATTGTTTCTAATTTCATTATTTATCCCAACTTTCTTGTTCTAAATAATGAGCGCTCAATTATATTAGAAATTTATCATTTATACTAAAATTATAATATCTCCTATACTATTTGTCAAGAAAATTCTCACAATACATTCGAGTAAGTGGTATCGAATATTTATTAATGAGAAAATATTACTGGTGAAGATAATGAATTATTCTGAAATACTCAAAAAAATGCGTGAAGAAAAAGCACTTTCAAATATAGATATGGGAAAAATACTCGGTATATCCGATAGTATGTATAGTCGTTATGAAAAGCAAAATCAAATAATTCCTGTTAAGTATTTAGATACACTAAGTAAATTTTTTAAAGTTTCCATAGACTATTTGTTGGGGATTACAAATATAAAAGAGTATAAAAAAAGCGGAACTATTAATTTAGAAAAATCAGTTGTTAGATTAAAAGAATTTAGAAAAGAAAATAATCTTACTCAAATAGAACTTGCTAAAATATTAAATGTTGCTAATGGAACAATTGCTAATTATGAACGGGCTAGAAATGTAATAGCAACTCCCTTCTTATATGAAATCTGTTCTAAATATAGTATTAGTGCTGATTATCTTCTTGGTAAAATAGATAGTCCTAAATATCTTAAATAGGTTTATTAAAAACTTCTTTACTTTTAAGTAAATTTAGTTTATTATTAAGTTGAGCGAGACACTAAATAGTGCTTGCCAATTTCTTGGTGCACCACTTTTAATGAGTGGTGCTTTTTTAATACCAATAACCCCCTGAATAAGTATTTCTACTTAAAGAGAATTAGAAGTACTATTATTATTAAAAGTATTAGGATTAGAAAATCTTTCTTACTCATAATAACCACCTACTTTCATAAGTGGCAAGTACCATTCATTTGTGTCTCGCACTTACAACATATCATAAAAAGTTAAAATATCAAAAAACAGATTTTATTAAATCTGCGGAAAATATCCGAACATTCGATAGAAAATGTTCGATTTTTTGTTCTAAAAACATAAAATCTGTTAAAAATTCCTGCTAAAAGTGCAAAATCTGTATTTTTTGATATTTTACATAATTTTACATTTATTATTTAGTTTTAGGCTTGCGCATAAGATAGAAACTTTCCCCTGCTTTTTTAAAAATCGGTTCAGAAACGGAATATGTATCTTCGGCTATGCCTAATTCTTCTAAAGTAAAAGGAAGTTTTTTTATAGGGTGACGATTTCGGTTATAAATATAATTGATAAGCACTCCATCAGGATTTAATAGGTCATAAAAGTTTCCAATAAAGGCGTGAAATTCAGAAATACCAGAATAACGGTTATATGATAGATAGTCAGCAATATTTGATAAAAGAATAATATCATAAGTATTTAATAATTTTTCTGGTAATGTCGTAGCATCAGAAAAGGTAAATGTTACTTCTACATCATCTAATTTTCTTTGAAGCTTTTGATAGGTTTGTGCATTGCCTAAATAATTATTTCTAAGAAAAGCCTCTGAGCCACCATAAAAATACAAACTTTCAAAGTTAACTAAAGGATTACCAGAACAAAATTCTAACATACGCCGATAATATTCGTATACCTCTTCTGGTAAATATGGTTTTACTTCATCAAGAATAATTGAACGTTCAGATGTAGTATAATTAGCAGATGTAAAAGTTTGATTGGCTTTCTCAAAATTACTAGGATCATAGGTTTTAATCATGGCTTTACGGAGGTGGTAGACAAAATAAGTTAGTCTATTTATATCAAATGTATCTACGGAATGTATTCCACTCTCTATAAGATTGAAGACTTGATCTCCTCCCGATAAGACTGTTAAAGCTCGATCTTTAGCAAAATTAGTCATTGCTAAATAATCTTTAATACACTCACTGGTAACAAAATAAACACGGGAATACTCACTAAAGCCTTGGGAAAAAAATGGACCATAAACCAGACTCTTACTAGCACTTAGGGCTTCTTCTAAATTTATAGGCATAACATTCACTCCCTTAATTAATTGAGTTGTATTTTAGCACAAGAGTATTTAAAAGTCAAAGTTATACAAAAAGAAAAAGTGACTATTAATCACTTTTACCCCAATTTATTCTAAAATAAGTTTTTTAATGCTTTAATAAATGATTTTACTTTGTTGCTAAGTTTCATTACTGTCTCTTTGTTGCTTTCTTGTTTTTCTGTTTTAACAACTGTTGCAGCATATTTTTTATTTTCTTTCTTTAATGTATCTATTGTTTTTTCTAAACTATTAATTTTCTTTTCAAGAGTTTCAACAGAATTTGTATTGTTTTCAGTTTTTTCAGTAATATTAATTGTTTTACTATAAACATTTGGTGTTATTAATTCTGCTTTTTTATCTCCTAATTCTGCTTCAAGTAATGTAACTTTAGCTGGTCCTTCATTTAAAGCAGTAAAGGTAAACTCATATATATTTGTGTTTTTGTTAAGTTCGTTTTCAAACGTAAAATCTAGACCTGCAAGCATATTTGATTCTGGATTAAACCAAAATGTGTATGGTGTATCTAATTTTTTAGTTTCAACTAATTTTAAATTAGCAGAATAATTTAACTTTCCACCTACACTTACGATACCATTATTGTTATTAACGACATCTTCGATGGATAAATATACTTTAACATTTTCTCCAACTTCTACGTTATCCTTACTTTTAAAGTTTATTGTGGCAGATCCTTCTGCATTTGCTATACTTGGCATTAAAGCCATGGCTAGAACTAAGCCCATTGCTACTTTCTTTTTCATTTTTAAATAACCCCCTAATATTCACATAAAACCCCTTTTATATGAATTGCCAGTATTTTACCACATTTTTCCTTTTTTGTCAAATATTATTTCTTTTGTGTACTTATTTTTTACATATAATATGTTTTAGCAAAAGAAAAAATGTCATTATGACATTTTATTAGGCACTTACTCGACGTGATATAATACGGCG
>CAYMVR010000002.1:0-9301 GCA_964393945.1 uncultured Muribaculaceae bacterium
GTAAATAATTAATTTTTAACTATTAAAAATGTTTAATATGGTTTATACTAAATATAAGGTGAGTATAATGGATTTAAAATATTATGAAAAATTAATGATAGCAATCGTATTATTTATTGGTGCAGTAATATTCACTAGTTATACTATTGGTATTTTTGCAAGTAGAAATAATGAAAAGCCTGCATCTCCAAATCAAATAATATTAGAAAATATTAGATTTTAATTACTTCGCGACTAGTTTGACTATATGCTCTTAAAAGTCCACCAGCTCCAAGTTTAATACCTCCAAAGTAGCGTACAACCACAATAAGAGTATGATTTAGGTTATTATAGTCTAAAATATTTAAAATTGGCGTTCCTGCTGTACCTGATGGTTCTTTATCATCAGATTTTTTAATTTCATTATCTATTTTATAAGCATAAGGAAAATGACGAGCTTTCTTATGTTCTTTTTTTAAACTTTCGAGTATTAATTTAACTTCATCTACACTATCAACAATATAATAATATCCTAAGAATTTTGATTTTTTAATTTCAATAGTAACTTGATTTAATAATTTCATAAATAACACCTTAAGATAATTATATCTTAAAATTTACCATTTTTGTAGTATAATAATAACAGGTGAAATATATGTTTAAAGAGAAACTAAAATTAATTCCCCATTTACCAGGCTCTTATCAAATGAAAAATAGCGAGGGAACTATTATATATGTTGGAAAAGCCAAAGACTTAAATAAACGTGTAAACTCTTATTTTAATAGACCTCATACTGGCAAAACCGAGAAGATGGTAAGTGAAATCGCTGATTTTGAATACATTGTCGCTGGTAGTGAATTAGAAGCCTTTTTACTAGAATTTAATTTAATAAAACATTACGACCCTAAATATAACATTCTACTCAAAGATGATAAGAGTTATCCCTATATTGAATATATTAGAAGTCCATATCCTCGTCTTCAAGTATCAAGATATTTAAGCATTAAGAAAAAAGATAAAAAAATGCTATTTGGTCCTTATCCTAATGCTTATGCTGCAAGACGTATTGTTTCTCTATTAAATAGATTATATCCTTTAAAAAAATGTGATAATATGCCTAAAAAAGTTTGTTTATATTATCATATTGGCGAATGCCTAGGTTATTGTGAGCATAACATAGATAATGAAAAATTAGTCGAAATGGAAACAGAGATTCTTTCTTTCTTGCGAGGTAATGGTGATATTCTAAAAAATAAAATCCTAGAAAAAATCGAAATGTATAGTAATGCCTTAAATTTTGAAATGGCATTAGAACTAAAAAAAGAATTAAACTATATAAGTGTTATTCTTGATAAACAAAAAATGGAACTTCATGATTATGTTAATCGTGATGTTATTGGTTACTTTTTTGATAAAGGTCATTTAAGTATCCAAATACTTTTCTTGCGGGTTGGTCGTATGGTTGGAGGTCATACCGATATATTTCCTATTGTTAGTGATTTTAATGATGAACTCGATTATTATATAATGAACTTTTATAGTAAACACGAAATACCAAAGGAAGTATTAGTACCTGATGTTATATCTAAAGATGTGTTAAGCGAGATAATTAAAACCAATATTCTCACTCCAATAAAAGGACAAAAAAAGAAACTTCTAGATATGGCTAATGAGAATGCCAAAATAAATTTAGAAAATGAACTTGTTATAATTGAAAAAGATGAAGCCAAAACTGAAGAAGCCAATAACGAGTTAAAAGAACTATTGAACTTAAAAAAATTAGACCGTATCGACTTATTTGATAACTCAAACCTTTTTGGTGAATTTACCGTTAGTTGCATGGTTGTTTTTAAAAATGGTCGTCCCGCTAAAAAAGAATATCGCAAATATAAAATAAGTTTAGATAAAAATGATGATTATCATACTATGGAAGAAGTAATTTATCGTAGATATTATCGTGCCTTAATGGAAAAAAGTGAATTACCAGATTTAATCATTGTGGATGGTGGCATAAATCAAATTAATGCTTGTCTAAATATCTTAAATGATTTAAATTTAAATATTCGAGTTTGTGGCTTAAGAAAAAATGATAAGCATAGAACCAATGATTTAATCGATAGTATTGGTTATCGCACGATTGAACTAGAAAAAACTAGTCCTGTATTCCATTATTTAACTAGAATGCAAGACGAAGTCCACCGCTACACTATAAGTTACCACCGTGCTATAAGAAGTAAAGGGGCTATCGCTAGTGTTTTAGATAATATCGAAGGAATTGGTGCTAAGAGAAAAAAAGAATTAATTAAGCAATTTGGTAGTGTAAATAAAATAAGAAATGCCAGTGTTGAAGAACTTTCTAAAGTAATACCCGAGACAGTTGCTATTAACTTAAAAGAATATTTAAATAATTTAAAGGAAATTAAAAAAAATTAAAAGGGCTATAAATTTTGCTCTTTTTTTGGTATTATAATGAAGGTGGTAAATATGGAAAAATTAATTGAACTAAATACAGATCCTAATATTCTTGTATCAAGTAATATCATAGATGCTGAAAAACCTGATTACGTTTATATTCCCATTTTTACTAATAGTAAAGTTCTTATCCACCAAAATGATTCAGTGAGTATTGGCACTCCAATTACTAAAAGCGAAACTAAAACAGAAACATCCTCTGTATCAGGACGAGTTACAGCCATAAAAAAAATTAAAACCTTAAATGGCGATTTAGATGCAGTAGAAATTATGAACGACTTTAAAGAACGTCGCGTAGTTGAAGTAGGTTCCATAAGAAGTTTAAATAAACTTGCTAAAGAAAAAATAGATAATGCTTTAAAAATGTTTCAAATAGATGTAGAAAACAAAACAAATTTAATTCTAAATGCCATAGATGATGAACCATATATTCTAAATTCTTGTTTTTATTTATTCAATAATCAGACAGACTTTTTAGAATTATTAGATAAATTAGCAAGAACATATAATATAAAAAATACTATTATCGCCATAAAATCAACGAATAGCAACAGTATTAATGAACTAATGAATAAACTTGGTAGTTTTCCCAATATTCATTTACATATATGCCCTAATTTTTATTTATTAGGTCAAGAAGAATTTCTTCTAAAAAATTTAGGATTAACTAGCATAGATAGTACTATTATCGAAGCAGGGGAATTTTATTACTTAAACAATTTCTTAAAAAAGCAACAAAATATTTCCGACAAATATTTAACTATAAGTGGCGATAATATTGAGAGACCTAGTGTCATTAAAGTTAAACTTGGAAGTAAAGTTGAGAATATTATTAAAGAAAATATTAAAGTTTTAAATAACAGCGTTTATTTTGCCAATGGTCTTATGAAAGGTCATCAAATTAATTTGCAGGATTTAATCGTTACCCCTGATTTAGAAGGAATCATAATTATGAAAGAGCGACCAGATATTAAAAGTACTAAATGCCTTAATTGTGGTGCTTGTATCGATATATGCCCTAAAAATTTAAATCCTCGTCTTTTAAAGAATAAAAAATATCAAGAGTTAGTAAAAAATAAATGTCTAAAATGTGGTTTATGTTCATATATATGTCCATCCCACATAGAATTTAATATTGATTATAAAGGAGAATAAAATGTCTAAAGGAAATTATATTCATGCTAAAACTGCTAAATCTGATTTAATTAAAAAATATTATCTTGCCATTTTGCCTCTAATTATTTTTAGTATTTATAAAAATGGCATAATCTTATTTAAAAATGATTTAATTAATATAACCAAAATAGCTACACCTCTATATTTTTATCTCATAAGTATTGGTGTAGGTTATTTAGTTTCAATTATAAGAAAAGAAAAAAGTGCTGAAAATATTTTAATAAGTCTTATTATAGCCTGTTCTATTTCTATTAATACTAATATGCTTATATATCCTATATTGTTATTTGTTTTATTATTTATTGGTAATTTTTTAGGTGATAAAACAAAACTTACATTTAATAAAGCCTCTTTTATTAGAATTGGCATGATTTTAAGTTTACTTATAAATTCCTATTCTTATTTAAACATAGGTGAAAAATTAAATAAATTTAATTATAATATGTTTGATATTTTTATTGGTCACGGAGTAGGTGGGTTAGCTACCACCAGTTTAATCGCAGTTCTAATAAGTTTTATAATTTTATCTTTGAGTAAATATTATAAAAAAATAATTCCTATCTTCTCTAGCATCACATATATTATAGTATCTTTACTATACATGTTTCTAACCCATAATTTTTCTGGAATTGAAATGCTATTAAATGGAACTATGTATTTTAGTTTTATTTTTATCGCATCAGATCTTTATACAACACCATATAATAAAAAAGCCATGGCGATATATGGCATTTTAGTAGGTATATTATCTAGTATTTTCTCTTTATTTTGTTTCTATGAAGCAGGATATATAAGTATTTTTATATGTAGTTTGCTTATACCTTTTTTAAATAAAACATATGAAAAATCATACTTTAAATAAAATTATTTACAAATAGTAATCTTTATGTTATAGTAAAACCATTCACTCGTATAAGTTTTATTATCCCAAATTATAATCGTGGGTAACTTATGCGAGTTTTTTCTGCCTAGAAAGGGAAGAAAAATGAAAAAAATAACAAAAATTATAGCAATTGGTATATTTCTTTTAGGAATACCAAAAATAGTAAATGCAGAAGAATATATAAATAGGGGAGATATAATTCCAAATATTAAAGTTCATATCAAAAGAGATGATAAAGAATATAACCTAGATATGTATAAAAGTTATATTAATAGTAAAGATAAATTTGTTTACTCTCTAAACTATGAAAATCCTATTAAAGAAGGATATAACATCCATGAATTAGATGAGTGGCATAATATGGATAGCAATCTAAAGAAAGAAATAATGAATATTATTTATTTTGGCTATCAATATAAAGATAGAACAAGTATTGATTGGTATATACTAACTCAATATTTAGTATGGGAAACTATGCTTGAAGACAAAGGAGAGATTTATTTCATAAATAACAATAGTGAAAAAGTAGTGTTATATGAAAGCAAAATAGAACAAATAAAAAAAGATATCGAAGATAGTAAGACATTTCCTTCATTCGCTAGTAATGACATAAATATAAATACTAATATAAATAACTTACCAGAATTTGTTGATGAAAATGATATTTTAAAAGATTGTGAAATCGATTTAATGGGTGCAGAAGCAAAGATAGAGAATAATTCTTTAAAAGTAACTAAATTAATTCCTGGTTTAAATCGTATTACCATAAGGAAAAAAGATCAAAATCTAGCCAGTGATTTTGCGAGAGTATATATAACCCCCAATAAAGAAATAGTTGCATCAAGAGGATATAAAGAAAATGAAACTAGAAACATAGACATAAGAGCATCTTTTAATTTAACAATCCATAGTGCCAATAAAAATTACGATTTAAGTGGCCTAAAATATAAATTAGAAAAAATTGATGATTTTATGTCCCCCATAACCATTTCACTAAATAGCAATGAATCTAATATTGAGTTATCATCACCTGGAGAATATAAATTAACTGAAATCGAAGTACCAGATAATTATGAATTAACTAATGAAGAAATAGTTTTTAATATTACAAGCGATAATGTATCAATTGATATCCACCCTAAACTAAAAGAAAGCAAGAAAAATCAAGTTCAACTAGTTAGTAATACTAGTAGTACAGAAGAGGATATTTTCTATTATTTATATGACAGTAATAAAAATATTATAAGCAAATTAAAATTAGATAAAGATGGAAATTTAAAGTTAAGTAACATCAAAAAAGGTGACTACTATTTAGGAAAAGAGCTTAGTGAAGAAACAATAAAGATTACACTCAATGATAATACAGCCAAAATTAATGTTAATGATTTATTAAATAACGTTGGTTCCCTAAAAATTCAAAAGAAAGATGAATTTAATAATCAAGGGTATACTGGATATCATCTTGGATTATACGATAAAAATCATAATTTAATTAGTGAACTTATTACTGATAATATTGACTCCAGTGCTTACTCTAAAAATCTAGCACCTGGTATATACTATATTAAAGAATTAAGTGAATATGGGAGAGTATTAGATAAAGATTTAAAAGTTGAAATAAAACCAGGAATCGAAACTTTTATTTTAATAAAGGATAAAGAAAGTATTAAAGTTCCTATAACTGGTAAAAATAAAATTCCATTTATAGAATTAATAAGTTTAGCCTTTATTGGAATAGGAACCGCAAAATATGTTTTTAAAAAATAAAAAAATAGGTTTTATTTTCATTATAATAGGTGTAATCACTCTTTTAAGTACATACAGTATTGAAACTATTGTTGAAGCAAAAATAGAAAATGAAAATATCAAAGAAGTAGAACAAAAAATAGAAGTAAAAAAGTATTTTGCTATTGTTGAAATACCTAAAATAGATCTAAAACGAGAAATATTTGAAATAACTAAGAAAGAAAATAATGTTGAAAAAAACATTTATGTTCATCCTACAAGTATATTTCCTGATAAAGGTGGAGGTAATGTTATTCTAGCCTCCCACTCTGGTTCTGCTAAAAACGCTTATTTTAAAAATCTTTATGAGTTAAGCAAAAATGATATTATAAATCTTTATTATAAAGACAATATTTATGAATATAGTATAGATGAAATTGAGTATCAAAATAAAACAGGGAAGTTATATTTAAAACCTAAAACAAATAATATAATTTTAATAACATGCACCAAAAATAATAAAAAAACTCAAACAATATACTATGCCAGTTTAAAAAATATTAAAAAAATAGTCTAAAAAGTAAGTTTTTTGCATAAAATTTACTTTTTTTTAAAGGAATTTCGCTTTAAAAAGGTAATAAATATAAATAGAACGAAATTTGAGGTGAGAAAATGCTAGAAGAACGAGCCATAGATAACATTCGCCAAAATGCAAATATAGTAGAGATTATTTCTAGTTACTTACCTCTTACTCAAAAAGGTAAAAATTATTTTGGCGTTTGTCCCTTTCATGAAGACCATTCTCCAAGTATGAGTGTATCTGAAGAAAAAGGCATATATAAATGTTTTTCCTGTGGTGCCTCTGGGAATGTCTTTACTTTTGTAAGTGAATATGAAAATGTCAGTTTTATCGAAGCTGTAAAAATAGTCGCTGAAAAGTGTGGCATGACTATATCTGAAAAAATAAACATCAAAAAACCTATTAAAACAAATAAAACAGAATATGAAATAATGGATTTAGCCTTAAAGTTTTATCAGAACAATTTAAATACAACTTATGGAGCCAAAGCAAAAGTTTATTTAAAAGAAAGAAATTTGAATGAAGATATTATAAAAGAGTTTGATATTGGTCTTGCTCTTGATCATAATCACTCCTTAAATTCTTTACTTGAAAAAAAGAAATATGATATTGATATACTAGTTAATTTAGGTTTAGTAAATAAAAATAATAATTATAAAAACGATACATTTGTTAACCGCATTATTTTCCCAATTCATGATTTAGAAGGGAATCCCATTGGTTTTACAGGCAGAATTTATGAGGCAGGTCCTCCAAACATTGCTAAATACATGAACTCCAAAGAATCGCCCATTTTTAAAAAAGGCCAAATATTATTCAATTATCACCGTGCTAAAAAAGAAATTAGCAAGACTAAAGAAGTAATAGTAGTTGAAGGTAACATGGATGCTATCAGATTAAGTGCCAGTGGCATTAAAAATGTTGTAGCCCTAATGGGAACTAGTCTTACAAAAGAGCAAGTAACAATCCTAAAAAATCTTCGTGCTAAAGTTATTTTAATGCTTGATAATGATGATGCTGGTGAAATTGGAACATTTAATAATGGCAATATTTTAATGAATGCTGGGATTAATCCTCTTATAGTCCGTTTAAGTGGCGAAAAAGACCCTGATGAATATATCATAAAAAACGGCGTTGAAGCCATACTAAATAATATTAGAAATCCTCTTAATTTTTTAGATTTCAAATTGATGTATTTAAAGAAGAACAAAGATTTAACTAAAACCGAAGACTTAGTTAAATATATAAAAGAGATTATTACTAGTATTAAAGATATAGATGATGAACTAACTCGAGAAATAACCATTAAAAAAATGAGTGAAGAATATGATATACCACTTGATTTATTAAATAGTGAACTAGAGAAAATAACATCACCCAAAGAAAAAAGTGAACCTGAGCAAAAAAAACTTGCCAAAACTACTTTTTCGAAGTATGATATTTCCGCGAGAAACATTCTTTATTTTATGATGAATGATAAAGTTTATGTTGATAAGTTTAAACATGATTTAGGGTATTTCACAGTTAAAGAGTATCGTGGTATCGCAAGTGAAATAATGTATTTTGTCGAAGAAAGAGGGCATATTGACCTTTCCAGTTTTATTACTTATATAAGTGTTAAAGATTACTTATATGATGAAGTAATGGATATTATTAAAACTAATAAACTAGACGAACTAAATATGGAAATATTTGACGAATATATTGCCTCAGCTAATAAGGAAATGTTAAAAGATGAAATAAAAGAACTAAAGAAGAAAATTAAAGAAGAATTAGATGCAAATAAAAAACTAGAATTAGCATCAAAATTAATAGAACTAAAAAAAGGATGTGTAGGTTATGAAAAATAAAGAAAACGAAAGTGTAACAAAGATTGCAGAAATAAAATCACTAGAGGATAGAATTAAAGATTTAATTGAACTTGGAAAGAAGAAAAAGTATATTACATTTGAGCAACTTGCAGATGCTCTAAAAGGTCTAGAAGTAGATAACGATTCTTTAGATGAAATTTATAATACTTTAATGGATAATGACATTCAGGTTGTAACAGATGAAACAGAAGCAACTGATGAAGATGGTGTGCCTAAAGTTATTGAAGAAGAACCAATTATTTTAGATGATGCCGAGCTTACTAAAGATATTAATATCAACGATCCTGTTCGTATGTATCTAAAAGAAATTGGCCGTATTTCACTATTATCTCCAGAAGAAGAATTAGAATTAAGTGAAAAAGTAGCATCAGGTGATGAAATGGCTATTAATAAACTTGCTGAATCAAATCTTCGTCTTGTTGTAAGTATAGCAAAACGTTATGTAGGAAGAGGTTTATTATTCCTTGATTTAATTCAAGAAGGTAATATAGGCCTTATGAAAGCCGTAGATAAATTTGATAGTGATAAAGGTTATAAATTCTCTACTTATGCGACATGGTGGATTAGACAAGCAATAACTAGAGCCTTAGCAGATCAAGCTAGAACTATTCGTG
>CAYMVR010000002.1:9311-30054 GCA_964393945.1 uncultured Muribaculaceae bacterium
CATATGGTAGAAACTATCAATAAAATGTCTCGTATTCAAAGACAATTAACTCTAGAATTAAATCGTGAGCCATCTGAAGAAGAATTAGCCAAAAAAATGGGTATTAGTATTGAAAAGGTAAGAGAAGTAATTAAAATAAGTCAAGAACCTGTATCGCTTGAAACTCCAATTGGTGAAGAAGATGATTCTCATTTAGGAGATTTCATTAAGGATGAATCAAGCATGTCACCAGAAGAATATGCGACAAATGAAATCTTAAAAGAAGAAATTAAAAGCGTTTTAATGACCCTTCAAGTAAGAGAGCAAGAAGTTCTTGAATTACGTTTTGGACTAGTTGATGGAACTTGCCATACGCTTGAAGAAGTAGGAAAAAAATTCAATGTAACAAGAGAACGTATTCGTCAAATAGAAGCCAAAGCTTTACGTAAACTACGTCATCCATCACGTGCTAAAAAATTGAAAGACTTTTTATCAGATTAATGTTAAATAAAAAATTAAAGGCAATCGCCACTTTAGTAGATGCTTGTGATGTAGTAATCGATATAGGATGTGACCATGCATACTTAGCGATTTATTTAAAAGAAAATAATTTATGTAAAGAGGTTTATGCTTCAGACATAAGCGCTAAAGTTTTAGCCTCAGCTTTAAAAAATATAAAAAAAAGTAACACTAATATTGAATTATACTTATCTGACGGTTTTAAAAATATTGATAATGATCATATTAATACTGCTATAATTTCTGGCATGGGCACGTCAACTATTTTAGATATTATAAAGTTTGCTCCAGAAAATATTAATAAGTATATTATAAGCAGTAATAATAATCATGAAGAATTAAGAACAAAAATGTATCAATTATCATATTACATAGAAAAAGAAATAGTTATAAAAGATAAAGACAAGTTTTATCCAATTATGTTGTTTACTAAAGAGCACGTAAAAGAGAGTGTAATAAGTTTAAAGTATGGCAAAAGCAACAATAAAGAATACTTTAATTATTTAATAGCAAAAGAAAAAAATATTTTAAGTAATATTTCAGGTAGGAATTTTCTCACTAAATTTAAACATATTAAAAAGATTAAAGAACTCCAAAAATTAATAAATAAATTATAAGAAGAAGACAGGATTATTATTGCTAATAATAGTTGGCTTAACCTCTTCTTTTTTTATATTACTATTTAAAGAAACATTTTTATTATTTGTTTTAGAGCTTTTATTAACATCTTTTAAAACTGATAATATCGTTTTAGCATTATTAATCATGGGTTTAGCCTCACGATATAATGGTATAACTTGATTAGCAATACTTAAGGTTTTAGATAAACCACCCAATACCTTTGTAAAAGTAAGGCCTTGACTAACTGGATTTCCAAACATGATAATCACCTAATATAGTATATGAAAAATTACTGAAATACCACACTTATAGAAGTATAATTATTTTTAAGAAGTAATAGTTTTTTATTAACGATTTTTATGTTATAATAAAAATAGTAGGAAAATAGGTGAAATAGTATGACTAAAACTAAAGAGAGTTCCAATATAATTTTAGCCCCATTTCTTTTTATCATAAGTTTTTTTAAACACTTTTTTATCGGCATCAAATTTATTTTCTTTGATGTTTGGCATAATCTTATTAATTATAACAAAGTAAAGAAGACCTTTAAAAATAGGGAACAAGCTATTTCTAATAAAAAAGAAAGACCAAATAAAAAAGAAGAAGAACCTCATATTTTAACATACGCTGAAAGAGATAGAATCGCTCGTGAAAAAAGAATTCTAATTAGTGAAATGCAAAAAGAAGTAAATTCTAGGAAAGTAAAAAAAGAATATTATACATATTATGGCACTGATAAAAACGGGCATAAAGTAAAAGGAACCATGAGTGCCACCAATAAAATAACACTACACAATTTTTTAGCGAGTGAAGGTATTGATGTTTATAGCGTAAAGAAAAATAATCTAGCTAACTTTATGAAAAAAATTGGTCTTGATGAAGAAAAAACTTTAAGTACCAAAGATTTAATTTTCTGGTTAACGCAAGTTGCCACTTACTTAAAAGCCGGAATAACACTAAACGATACAATTAAAATAATGACAAAACAAGCTTCTAAAGATCCTAAAAAAAAGAAGTTATATGAAGCCTTATCATACGAACTAACTCTAGGTGAAAATTTTAGTGCTGCTCTTGAACATCAAGGTCGCATTTTCCCACCACTACTAATTAACATGATTAAATCTGCTGAAGCAACAGGTGAGTTAACTAAAACATTAGAAGACATGGCCTCTTATTATACTGAGATCGATAAAACTCGAAAAGAAATGATAAGTGCTATTATTTATCCTACTATTCTTTTAGTATTTGCTCTTGCTGTTTTAACTTTTATTATGGTTTATGTTATTCCTGAATTTATTAAAGTATATGATAGTGCTGGTATAACTGTTAGTGGATTTACTTTATCAATAATTAATTTAAGTAAGTATATAACCAGTAATATCGATATGATTCTTCTTATTTTATTTATTATCATCATTGTTTTATTGTTATTATATAAGAATTCTAAATATTTTCGCAAAATAATTCAAATGTTTGGCATGAAAATTCCTTTTTTCGGCAAAATAATTATATATCACGAATTAACACTATTCACTAAAACCTTTGCTAGTCTTCTTAAAAATAGTGTATATATAACCGATTCCATGCAAATACTTACTAATATAACTAGTAACGAGATCTATAAAGATATAATGATTGAAACTATATCCAATATTGCTCGAGGTGAAAAAATATCATTATCATTTGAAAATAAATGGTGTGTACCTGATGTTGCTTATTACATGATTGTAACAGGAGAGTCAACTGGCGAATTATCCCTAATGATGGAAAAAGTAGCATCTTATTATAGCGATTTACATAAGAGTCGTGTAACTAATTTAAAAAGTTTCTTAGAACCTATTATGATAGTTATACTAGCCTTAATTGTAGGAATTGTAATTCTGGCGGTAGTTATTCCAATGTTCAGTCTATATGGCCAAATTCACTAGGAGGGATTAAAAATGATAATAATTTTATTCTTAATTGGTTTTACTTTAGGTTTAATCTACTCCCTAATTGGCGAAAAATTACCATTATTTATTCCTGATATAGTAGAGGAAAAAGAAAACTCGTGGATATTTAATCTATTTATTGGTGTTGTAAATGGTCTAGGCTTAGTAATAAGTTACGATTACTATGGTCTATCATATGAATTTTTTTCAAGTATTATCATTTACGCTCTTGTTTTAATAACATTTATAAGTGATTTTAAATACATGATTATATTAGATAGTCCCCTAGTTATTGCAAGTATCCTAACACTCGTTCTAAAATATCATTACTTTGGCATAAAAACAGTTATATTTGGTCTAATAAGTGGTTTAATTCTTTTCCTTTTAATGTTTGTAATTGGTAAACTTGGAAGTAAAATTTTTAAAAGAGAAGCTTTAGGCGGTGGTGATATGAAACTAGCATTTGTAATTGGACTTATGCTTAATTTAAAATTAGGTTTATCTGCTATAATACTATCATCACTTCTTGCTATGCCTTATGCCATAGCATCTATCCTTATAAGCAAAGATAAAGAAGTTCCTTATGGCCCATTTTTAGTAGGAAGTCTAGCTGTAGTTTTCTTATTTGCAGATAAATTTCTTAACTTAATAAATTTTCTAAGTTAAAATATATACTATATAGAAATATATAGTTTTTATTTACGTGTGGAGCTTGAAAACTCTTGTAAAAACCTAAATTATACGATATAATATTTAGAGTATTTTGAAAGGAATTAAATTTATGAAAAACGTTAAAGAAATCGAAATTAAAGTTGATGGCGAAACTTGGGCCTCTGCTCTTGATAAAGCATACAAAAAGAAAAATAAAGATGTAAAAATAGAAGGATTCAGAAAAGGAACAGCACCAAAAAATATATTTATTAAAAAGATGGGAATTGAGTCATTATATATGGATGCTGTAGATATTGCTCTTGAAAGTGCTTATGAACGTGCTCTTGATGAAGCCAAAATCACTCCCGTAATTGAACCAAAAGTTGATATTACAAGTATCAATGAAAATGAAGTAGTGTTTAAATTTACAATCACTGCTAAGCCAGTTGTTACTTTAGGAGAATATAAAAAATTAGGTATCAAAAAAGAAGCAGTAAAAGTAACTAAAGAAGAAATAAATGAAGAAGTTGAAAAATTAAAGAACCAACTTGCAGAAATTGCTCCTAAAGAATCAGGTAAAGCTAAAAAAGGCGACACTGCCGTAATAGATTTTGAAGGCTTTGTAGATGGTAAACCTTTAGAAGGTGGCAAAGGAGAAAACTATCCATTAGAACTTGGATCAAGTACTTTTATTCCTGGCTTTGAAGAAGGCGTAATTGGCATGGAACTTAACGAAACAAAAGAATTAAATTTAAAATTCCCAGAAGATTATGTAGCCGACTTAAAAGGCAAAGATGTTAAGTTTAATGTCACTTTAAAAGAAATGAAACAAAGAATAGTGCCTGTTTTTGGTGAAGATTTTTATCAAGATTTAGGATACGAAAATATTAAAACTGAAGAAGAATTTTTGAAGGAAGTTGAAAACGTTATTAAAGAGCGTAAAACTGCTGAAATAGAAGATGCTCATATAGAAAAATGCTTAGAAAAAGCTAGTGAAAATATGAAAGTTGAATTAACTGATGATATTATTAGTGATGAAGTACACCGTATGATTCATCAATTTGAAGAGCAATTAAGAATGCAAGGCATCAAAATGGATGACTATATGAAAATTACTGGTATGACTCATGAAAAATTACATGAACAAATGGCACCAGAAGCTACAAAGAGAATTAAATATCGTTATTTATTAGAAGAAATTGCTAATGCTGAAAAAATAGAATTTACTGAAGAAGAAGTAAATAAGAAAGCAGAAGAAATGGCATCTAACTATGGCATTACAGTTGATGAATTAATTAAAGCATATGGTTCTAATGATATTGTTAAATATGATATGAGAATGCATGCTGCTTTAGAAATAATTAAAAATAACAATTAAAAGTAACGTAAAAATAGTTACTTTTTTCTTTCGTCTAATTGTCAAAAATAATTAAATATGATATGATAAAGAAAATAAAGGAGAAATAAAATGAAAAAAATAATGCTTATATTAATGGTTATAGTGTTTTTAACCGGATGTAAAACTAAAGAGACAAATGGTCCCACTAGTAAACCCGCTCTTGATCTCGAAATAGTAAATACCGAAGAATGTGATAACGAAGTAAGGGAATATATAAATATTGATAATCGTGAGGTTTATACTGTATGTTTAAGTGAAATATTTTTAATTGATAAAGATATAACGCTAAGTTCTTATCTTAAAGATGCCCCTAGTCTTGACAGTGGTATCGAAGAATTAACATCAAATATGAGTATTAAAGATATATATAAAGATGGTGGAACCAAAGTATACCGTAACTCAAATATGACTGTTATAGTATGTAATGCAATGCTTGATACCAATAAGACAAATAAAGATGTATATATTGGTGATGAAAATCTTGAATTAAAAGAGAATTTCTGTAAAAGAGTGCCAATTGAATAAAAGTTATAAAATATATAGCTTTTTCTTTTTGTTTTAATCTCTTTTTGGTATAATAATAATAGAAAGAGTGATAATATGCCAAACGTAAAATATCTAATTAAAAGAATTGCTAAAATGGATTATAAAAATATGTTTAATAAAATAAACAGTATTCATAAAAAAACTAACAAATCACGCCTTGCCATTTTTAATGATATGCGTGTGTGTGCTACTAAATATGGGGCAGGGTATTCTGATTACGACTTATTTGAAATGTATAATTTAACTCCGGAAGAGAGGGATACTTATATTACAAGAGGTAGAAATAATGATCTAGTAAAGCGTTATAATAATCCGGAGTATAATTATATATTTCGTAATAAAACTGAATTTAATAAAAAATTTAAGGATTATATAAAAAGAGATTTTATTGAAGTAAATACTAGTTCTAAAGAAAGTGTTTTAAAATTTATAAATGAGCATCCTACATTTATGGCAAAGACAGTTGAAGGAACATGTGGTAAAGGCATTGAAAAAATTAATATAAAAGATTTTAAAGATGCGAATAGTATTTATGAGTATTTAACCAAAGAAAACAGTAACTATGAATTAGAAGAATTAATTATTCAATGTGAAGAAGTAAATAAAATTTATGCTGGTTCTATTAATACTGTAAGGATAGTTACAATACTAGATGATGATAATGTCCCTCATGTTATTTGTGCTTATTTTCGAATTGGCAATGGTAAATACGTTGATAATTTTAACAGCGGTGGTATGGTTGCGCCTGTTGATGAATCTACTGGAGTTGTAATTGATAAAGCAATAGATAAAAAGAAAAACTTATACGAACTTCATCCCGCTACTAATTATAAAATAAAAGGTTTTGAGTTTCCAGACTGGGAAAAAGCCTTAGAACTTGTAAAAGAGGCTAGTCACGAAGTCCCAGAAATGCGTTATATTGGTTGGGATGTTTGTTTTAGTAAAAATGGTCCTGTTTTAGTAGAAGGAAATGAATATCCCGGTCATGATATTTATCAGTTACCAGAACATACTCATGATAAACTAGGAATTTGGCCTAAATTTACTAAAGCTTTTGAGATTAAAAATAAGAAAAATTAAAAAACATTAAAATAATATAGACAAAGAAAAGTTTTATTTATATAATAGAATACAATTAAAGAAATGGGAGTGAAAAGATGGAACAACTTCTACCGGTCATGCTACTAAAAGGATTAATATTACTCCCTAATCAAGAGGTAAAAATTGAATTAAATAACAATTTAACTAAAGAAATAACAGCTTTAGCTAATGAAGAACACAACCGTCATCTTCTTGTTATCACACCTCGTAACTTAGTCGAAGAAACTCCAGAAGTAAGTGACTTACCAGAAGTAGGAGTTATTGGTAAAATAAAAAGTCGCATTGAACTTCCAAATGGTAATGTTAGAATTACAATTAAAGGCGTTGAAAGAGTTAAAATATTAAGTTTAGCTAATAGTAAAAACAACCATGATATATTAGAAGCCGAAGTAACTAAAATTGATTTACCAGAATTAGATGAAGTTGAAAAGAAAGCAACTATTAAGAAATTAGTTGAACTAATAACAGAGTACGTTTCTTCTTCCTCACATATTTCCAATAGTATTATAAATACAATTAAGACAATCGACAATTTAGATAGGCTTACAGATACTATATGTTCATTCATGCCTTTATCATTTAATAAAAAACTAGAGTATATTGAAGAAATAAATGCTCTTTATCGAGCAAGAAATTTACTTAAAGATATAAAAATAGAACTAGAAGTTTTAAAACTAGATGCCAAAATAGAAGCCGAACTAGAGCATAGCTTAGAAGAAAGTCAAAAAGAATTTATATTAAAAGAACGTATTAAATTAATTGAACGTGAGTTAGGTAATGATGGGACAGATGACATTACCCAATATAAAGAAGAACTTAATAAATTAAGATTAAATGAATCCACAGAAAAAAAAGTTTTAAGTGAAATTAAACGTTTAGAATATACAAGTGATATTTCTCCTGAAAATGCTATGATTCGTAACTATCTTGATTGGATTTTACATCTTCCATGGCATAAAAGTAGTTTTGAAAATAATAATTTAGAAGATATCAAAACAAAGTTAGACAAAAATCATTATGGTTTAACAGAAGTAAAAGATCGCATTTTAGAATATGTTGCCTTAAAAAACAATAATAGTAGTATTAAAAGCCCAATCATCTGTTTAGTAGGTCCTCCTGGTGTTGGTAAAACAAGTATCGCTAAAAGCATTGCTAGTGCCCTAAATCGCAAGTTTTATAAAATAAGCGTTGGTGGCTTAAATGATTCTGCTGAGTTAATTGGACATAGAAGAACCTACATGGGTTCCATGCCTGGGAAAATAATTCAAGGTCTAAAAAAATGCGGTACAAATAATCCTCTATTTCTAATTGATGAAATAGATAAGATTACTATAAATCAAAAAGACGATCCTACAAGTGTTTTATTAGATATTTTAGATCGTGAACAAAATAGTGAATTTACAGATAATTATATTGAAGAACCATTTGATTTATCAAAAGTATTCTTTATTTTAACCGCTAATAGTATTCTAGAAATACCACCGGCACTAAAAGATCGTTTAGAAATAATTGAACTTCCAAGTTACACTGAATACGAAAAAATTGATATAACCAATCGTTATTTAATTCCTAAGATTCTCGAAGAAAATAAAATAGATACGAAAATTATAACCATGAGTGATGATATGTTAAGTTTTTTAATCGAAGCATATACTAGTGAAGCTGGAGTAAGAGAACTATATCGTATGCTAGAAAAAATTATTCGTAAATTAGTTGTTTTAGGAAGAATTAATGATCGTACTAAAATAAGTAAAGTTCGTTTAAAAGATTATCTAGGAATTCCTAAATATCTTAAATTAGAAAACAAAAAGCATGAATATATTGGTCGTGTAAATGGTTTAGGCGTAACACCTACTGGAGGCATTGTAATGCCAATTGAGGCCTGTATTTTTGAAGGTAAAGGGAATTTTACTATTACCGGAATGATAGGACAAACTATGGAAGAATCCACTAACGTTGCTATAAGTTATATTAAATCTAATTTAAAAAAATTTAAAGTTGATAATTTCTTTTTCAATATTAAGGATTTACATATTCATTTTCTAGAAGGAGCTATAAAAAAAGATGGCCCTAGCGCTGGAGTAGCAATTACAACAAGTATCTTAAGTTTAATAACCAACACCAAAATAGATAATAGTATAGCTTTTACAGGTGAAATAACATTAAATGGTGATATTCTAAAAGTAGGAGGAATAAAAGAGAAAATACTTGGAGCATATAAAGGAAATGTTGAAAAAATATATGTTCCTACTGCTAATGAACTAGATTTAGAAGAATTGCCTAATGAAATAAGAGACAAATTAAACATTATATTAGTTAAAAACTTTTCAGAGATATACGAAGAATTATTTATAAAAGAATAATTCTTTTTAAGTAAATGTCTAAATTTTTACATATTATTAAGTTTCTATCATAGAAAAGAGATAAAGAATGTTATAATATAAAAGAAAGATGTGATATTATGAAAATAAAAGATGTAATTGGTATTAATAATGCTTCATTAGCATTTGGTGATTTATATGCCGAAATAGATTTTAATCATATTTCTAAAGATACTAGAACTATAAAAGAAAATGATATTTTTATAGGTATTAAAGGCGAAAATTTTGATGGTAACAATTATTGGGAAGAAGCTTTTCAAAAAGGAGCTAAAATTTGTATTTTAGAGCGAGTTATACCTAATATTGATCCCAATAAATATCCCAATAAAACTCTTGTATTTGTGGATTTTATGAAAGATTTTTTAGTTGAACTAGCGCGACCTATCGCTGATAATATAAAAGCACCTATTATAGCAGTTACAGGAAGTGTTGGTAAAACTAGTACTAAAAATATTATTGCTAGTGTCTTATCTTCAAAATATAAAGTATTAAAAACAGATGGCAATTTAAATACTTTAATGGGGTTAGCTCTTACATTATTAAGATATAAAAATGAAGAAGTTATAGTTCTTGAAATGGGTATGAATCATCAAGGAGAAATAAGTATATTAAGTAACTTCATTAAACCCGATATTGGAGTAATTACTAATATTGGCACTGCCCATATAGGTAACCTAGGTAGCCGTGAAAATATCTTAAAAGCTAAACTAGAAATATTAGAAGGTTTAAAAGGACAATTAATAATCAATAATGATAACGATTTATTACACGATTGGTATACTACTTCTAAAATATCTAATAAAGTTATTACTTACGGTATTGATACTACTAGTGATTATGAAGCTAGAAGCTTGTCATACGATAAATTTGGCAGCCATTTTAAGATTAATGATGAACAAATAGATATAAATGTTATAGGACGTCATTTTATATATAATTCTCTTGTCGCGTACACCATAGGAAAACTATTTAATATTGAGTCTTCTAAAATCATCAATAAATTAAAAGAAATACCCCTAGAGCATGATCGTATGGAATTAATAACTAAAGATGATATTACTATAATTAATGATACATATAATGCTAGTTATGATTCTATATATTATGCCTTAGAAGTTTTAAAAACATTCAAGGGTAGAAAAATAGCAGTCCTAGGAGATATAGGAGAATTAGGTGAATTTAGTAGTGAAATCCATACCAAAATAGGGGACTTAATTATAAAAAACAACATAGATGCTTTAATAACTTTAGGAGAGTTTTCCAAAAACATTAATAAAAGAGCTATTGAATTAGGTTTTAATCCAGCAAACTCCAAACATTTTAATACATTAGAAGAAATAATAGAGTTTATTAAAGAATCAAAAGAAAAAGGGGATATATACCTAATAAAAGCCAGTAATAGTTTAAAATTCAATATTATTGTTTCTGCATTAAAATAGACATAAAATAACCTTTTTCACATACACTTAATTAAAAGGAAGTGTAATGTTGAAAATAGGCATATTATTTGGAAGTTCGTCGAATGAACACGTTGTATCAGTCGTATCTGCTGCATCTATAATTAAAAACTTAGATAAAGACAAATATGAAGTAATTCCCATTTATCTAAACGAACGTAACGAATTTTATTTATGGGATGAATCTATCAATAAAATAAAACCACAAAAGATGGGCATTTTACCTGCTAAACTAATCAAGATTTCTAATCCATTTGAATTTTTAAAAACATTTGATACTATATTTATTATGATTCATGGGTCTCTAGGAGAAGATGGAACTATGGCGCACATCCTAGACTTTCTAAATGTTCCATACGTTGGAAATTCTCCTGAGGCATGTATGATTACTATGGATAAGATATTAACAAAAGAAATATTAAAAGTTCACAAAATTAAAACAGCACCATTTCTTGCATTTACTAAATATAACGAAGAATATATATTAGATAACCGCGAAGTCTCTAAAAAAGAATTATACGAAATAATAAATATAAGACTAAAATATCCATTATTTATTAAGCCATCACGTAGTGGCTCATCAATTGGTATAACAAAAATAAATAGTTTTAACGAATTAGAAAGTGGCATTAATGAAGCATTAAAAATCGATAAACGAATACTAATTGAAGAAGGCATCAAAGGTAGAGAACTGGAAATAGGAATTATTGAAGAGGACAAGGAATTAATTACTTCTGTAATTGGTGAAGTAAAAACTAAAGCCAACTTCTATGACTTTAATGCAAAATATTCCGGTAATGAGAGTAAAACAATTATTCCGGCGGCTCACATAGACAAAAGAATCTGTAAAAGAATAAGTGACCAAGCAATTAAAATTTTTAAAATATTAAATTGTCACGGCTATGGTAGATGCGATTTCTTTCTAACAGATAAAAATGAAATAATATTAAACGAAATAAATACTATCCCAGGATTTACAAAAACAAGTATGTTTCCAATATTATTTGAAAAAAAGAAGATTCCATATAAGAAATTACTAGATATATTAATTACAGAAAGTTTAAATAAATAAGTAAGTGTCGAAATTTGTCGAACGATTTTTCTGGACAATTATCTAATAATGAGTAAAATAAAAAGTGTAGTTCTGAAATACCTACACTCCTTAATCATTAAAAAATATAAATTTTAGTTTACTTATTTAATTTCAGGACTACTTAAATTATGATAATGCATAAGCAAGTATACCTGCAACAACGCTTGCAACCATAATAAATAGCATACCCCAAGCAAATATCTTCTTTGTACGTTTACTCATAAAACCACCATTTCTATTTACTTAATTAATTTATCATATTTTTACTACTTTTTCAATATAATTTAATGGTGATTTTATGATTAATATTAAAAATACTCTAATAAATAATAAAAAAGAATTAAAACAACTATTATTTTTATTATTTATAGGGTTTTTATTTGGCTTATTAATCATAAGAAAACTAAATATAAATCCGATATTAGAAGAAATTAAAAATATCGATATTTATATAAAGGAAAATTCTATCAATTTTTTAAGTTCTCATTTTATTGTCATAAGTCTTTTAATCATTTCCTCACTTTTTATAATTGGTGTAATCTTATTTCCAGTTTACTTATTATACGAAAGCACATGTATCCTTTTTAATATTTATAGTCTAAGCTTGGTATACAAATTAAATGGTTTTGCTTATAGTATTCTATATAACATTATAACTAAACTAATATTAATGATTATGTTATTAAAAATATTTAAAAGTCTAATAAAAATATGCAAAACAATTATCAAAAAAGAAAAAAACAAAAAAGAAATAATAATAAAATATTTAAAACAAGCCTTTATCTATTTTAGTATAATCATTATAAATGACTTTTTGTTATATTTTTTAGGAAATAAAATCCTATCTATGCTTTTATTTATCATAAAGTAGTATTTAATATATATTTATGTTAAAATAAACTGGTGATGGTGTATGAAAGTTCTAATCATAGATGACAATAATTATAAAATAACCGAGGCAAAACATATTTTAAATACTAATGGACTAACCGAGTTTGACATAGCTGGGAGTGTACATGAAGCAAGAATTAAAGAAAGAAATAACTCTTACGATCTCATTATCGCTGATTTAGGATTGCCTATGCATGATAGTGAATTAGATATTGATCCTCTAATGGGCTTATTAATGGTTAGATTATTTAAAAAAGACACTCCAGTTATATTTTTTTCTGAAACTATCATTCCAGAAGATGATCTATTAGATATTATGGAAGACTATCCTGTAATAGCCCATGCTCACACCATGTTTGAATTAGACGAAATATTTAAAGAATGGTTAGCAAAAAGAATAAAAAGATGTCGGGAAAATAATAAAGATACCTAAAATTGCTAACATATGATATAATACTCATGTGATGTATATATGAAAAAAGTAATAGTTGGAATTAGTGGTGGTGTAGACTCCGCTGTCGCAGCCTATTTATTAAAAAAAGAAGGATATGATGTTGAAGGCCTATTCATGCGCAATTGGGATTCAATGATGAATAATGATACCTTAGGCAATCCTAATTTTAATGAGCCAATTTGTCCTCAAGAGCAAGATTATAATGACGCTCTAAAAACATGTGAAATACTAGGAATTAAACTTCACCGCATAGACTTTGTAAAAGAGTATTGGGATTATGTATTTACCTACTTTTTAGAAGAACTAAAGAAAGGAAGAACTCCTAATCCTGATATGTTATGCAATAAATTTATTAAATTTGATTTATTTAAAAAAGAAGCCTTAAAATTAGGTGCAGATTATATTGCAACTGGGCATTACGCTAAAGTTAATAATGGTTCTTTATATCAAGCAAAAGATAAAAATAAAGATCAAACTTACTTTCTAGCCGATATTTCTAAAGAGCAATTAGAGCAAGTAATATTTCCTTTAGGCGAACTCGAAAAGCCTGAAGTTCGTAAAATAGCTGAAAAAATAGGTTTAAATGTTGCTCATAAAAAGGATTCCACAGGTATATGTTTTATAGGTGAAAGACATTATCAAGACTTCATCAAAAACTATTTAAAACCTAATCCTGGTGATATTATTGATGTAACAACCGGTAAAGTTATTGGGCATCATAAAGGCCTCATGAATTATACTATTGGTCAAAGAAGAAATGTTGGAATAAGTGGTGATTTAGAGCGCCATTATGTATGTGGAAAAAATGTCGAAAAAAACATACTCTATGTAGCTTTTGGTAACAGTGAATATCTATATAGCGATTCATGTACTCTTGATAATATAAACTTGCTTGAAGAATTACCTAAAAAATGTACTGCAAAATTTCGATATCGTGGCGAATCTATACCAGTTGAGATAATTAGTGAGGATGATAATGAAATAAAAATTCTATACAAAGATAAGGCTAAAGCCGTTACACCTGGTCAAGCATGTGTATTTTATGACAACGAAAAATGTCTAGGTTGTGGTTTTATCAAAAATATTTATAAAGAAGGGGAGAGACTCTGGTACTTATAATAGAAGTTCAGAGTTTTTTCTATTCAATTTCTTAACTACTACTTGACACAATAGTGTTAACTACATTATAATTAATATGTAAATATTAAAGGAGAATGAAAAATGAATAGTTTAAGCGAATTATTGCAAGAACTTGGTATTTCAAAAGTAAGATTAGCCAAATATTTAAATGTATCACGTCAGATGGTTTATAACTATTTAGAACTAGAAGATTTAAATAAATGGCCCAAAGAAAAGAAAATATTATTATTAAAACTATTAGACATTGAAGACGGTGACGATAGTACAATTAGTAGTATAAAAATCACAACGGATTATTTAATGGCTGTTGAAAATAGACTAAATCAAGGAGTTAAAAATTCCAGCGATATGGATAATTACTTTGATATGAAAGGGTTAAATAAAGGTGAGCAAACTTTAATCGCTGATATTACATACTTAATCAAAGAAAAACTACTTGACGAAAATAAAAAAGAAGAGAATTTCACTGCGATGAATTATCTTTATCATATGCTTCAATCAATTGATAATGTCCCAGAGATTAAATATATTTTAGGATACATGTCTAAAACAACTGGTTTTATTAGTCCTGATGAATATGCTTTTGACGAAGATCATCAATTTATTTTTGAAGGAATATTATATTCAGCTTTAACCCTATATAATAATGGTGGTGCAAGTCGTAGCAAGTTAGCTGAAAGTCATAAAAGATTTGTTCAAGAAATTGAACAGAAAAACGAAGAAAAATTAAGCCGTACCCAACAATTAAATACGATTAAAATTCAAGCCTTACGTGAACTTGGATATAATCAAATTAATGAACAAAATGCTGCTGAAGTATTTGAAAAAATAGCAGAGATTCAATCTCGTAAAGTATAATAATGAAAAATAAAAAAGTAATAACTTTTATAGTAGCAATTTGTGGTATAGCTTTAATAATTGCCTTATTTCTTTTAGGCGATAAAAATTTAGACATTAATAGTGGCGAAATAACAGAATTATATAGTAAATTAGGCGAAGTTGATATAAATCACTGTGGAGGTTTATTTACCTATGGTGATGAAACAATCTCACAAGAAAATATAAATAAAGAAAATGCCCTATGTATGGCTTATTATCAAATAAAAAAAGATAATATAACCAATAAAACAACTAGTGTTACAGGTAAAAATGAAAGTAAGACTAATATATGTAAAGTAGGGGAGATTACCCTATCTACTGATGATGATAAGAATGAATGTGAATATGAAGAATTTGATGTAAAAGTGCTTGAACAAGCTTATAACAACCTTTATGGTAGCAAAATATCAGAAGGGGATACATTTTACACTTCCACTTCTACCGCTTGTTATAAAGAAGGGGAGAAGTACATTTGTGGCGGATCTGAGACTTATAAAATAGCCATTGCTCCTGAATCAAATATATATCGTGTTATAAATAAAGCTGTGAAAAAGTTAAACGGAACAATTATAATTGAAGATACATATTTAAAAATAAGTAATAAAGTATGTTATACAAAGCCAGGAGTTAAAGATAAAAGCGAAGATTGTTCTAAATTCTTAGAAGATAAAGATATAAATTCTTTAGACGAAGATACAATTATAAATTTAGTAAATAAATACGGAACTAAATATGAACATACATTTAAAGAAAATAATAACAACCACTACTGGTTTGAAACAAAAATTAAATAAGAGGGGGAACACCCCTTTTTTTAAATTAAAGCCCCCTCTTTATTCATATTATAAAAAATATAAGATATATTACTATAACCTTATTATATAATTAAATATGATATATACGCGTATTAATAACCATATTATATATATAAATAAGGTTATAAATAAATCCAATTTATAAAACATGTTAAAAAATTTTTTTAAATTTAATTTGCATACCCAAATCCATATTCATGTATAACAAACACAGATATAAAGGGGAAATACCTACATAGACAACATAAGAATCATTAAAACATATTTAATAATTATTCGTTATTTTTCATCCAAAACTAATTTCGCAAAATCTATGTTATGTTAACTTAGGCTTCGGAAATAAAAAATCTCATATATACTACACACCTATTCTATGATAATATATAAAAAGAAATGAGTGAGATTTGATGAAACAAGATACCTTAAAAATTTTTGAAATAATATTTATTATTTTAGCCATAATTACTTTACTAAATGCTAATACTAGAATTATAAGTTTTATTTTTATTGCTTTATATTTACTAATACAATATTTAAAAAGATTAGATTCAAACATTCCAACTATCCCCTCCTCTACTCCAAATAATGGAGAAATGCCAGTAGATAAAATGTATGAGCCTAAAAAATTTTTAACACCTTATGAATTAAATTTTTACAAAACACTAAAAGAACTAGAAAACTATAGTTTAATTATTATTCCCCAAGTTAACTTAGCAACAGTTGTAAATAAGAAAAACGCTAAGCACCGTAGCGAATTATTTAGAAATATCGATTTTGGAATATTTGATCAAGACTTTAATTTAAAATTATTAATTGAATTAAATGATAAAACCCACAATACTTATAAAAGAAGAGACCGTGATTTAAAAGTAAAGGCTATCCTAAATTCTTGTGGAATACCACTTATGAATTTTCTTACCAGTTATCCTAATGAAAAACATTACGTTATAAATAGAATATTAAACGAACTAAATATAGATAATACTAAAAAACTAGATAATTAAAAAGAATCAAACCAAAACCAATAGTAAGACCTAAATACAAATATTTATTTAACTTAAACTCTTTTGCTTTGGGAAGTATTCCTTCTATGGCAAGTGTAATCATAATTCCTGCAACAAGTATCAGGATAATACTAATAAGACTACTTGTAATATATTTGCTTAAAAATATATAGGCAATTAAGGCTCCAATTGGTTCAGCAACGCCTGATAAAAATGTTTTTAAAATAGCATCTTTTTTAGAGCCAGTCGCATAATAAATTGGAACTGCTATACTTATTCCTTCTGGTATATTATGAAGAGTTATGGCAATAGCAAGTTTAATTCCTAAGGTAATATCTTTATAAGAACTCATAAATGTAGCAATTCCTTCTGGAAAATTATGTAAAATTAAAGCAAGCATATTAAGTATACCTAATTTATATAAATCTCCTTTATTATTTTCTGCTTTATTAATCATTTTCTGAATAAAATGAATTAAAATAATTCCTAATATAAAAGCGAGTAAAGAATATACTACCCCCTTTCCTATGCCATAAACAGAAAGGAGTATATAAGTAGATTCTGGAATTAAATCTGTTATACTAATGCCAATCATAATTGCTAGTGAAAAAGAAAGAGAAACCGTAATAAACTTAGTTACAGAACTATCTTTAAATTTAAATAATATTACAAGTCCTCCTAAAACAGTAGATAACCCAGCAATGGTAGATACTAGTAAAGCACCAATAATTTCCATATTGCCACCCCTAAATAAATTAAATGTTTCATACCTAAAGATATGCAAGTATAAGTTATAATATGCTATTGCTCATTCTTACGTACTCTCATTGCACCTTGATTCCTTTTTAATAAAATAGCTTCATCTACCCTCATTAAAAAACTTATTATTTGATTCTTTTCTTTTCCGTTCATAAATTCCCTTGATGAAATGCCTAAATATCGAGAAAAAGCCAATAAATATCTCTTACTTAAAGCATTTTTGTTTTCCATAACTATTTCTTTTATTTTGTTTCTTGGAGTATCAGCTAGTCTCACAAAATTAGGACTAGTTTTCGATAGATCATAAAATACTTGAAATGGCAAACTGCATTTACAAGATACATAAATAGGATCTTCCATTCTAGAAATATAATTATAGTATGGTTCATAATTAGTTTTTGACATCATATCTTTGTTTCTTTCAAAATATGCTTTGACTTCTGTAATAGAAAAATCTCTAATTTTTTTAATGCCTTCTTTTCTTTTGCAAAAAGCAATAGTAACCGATAAAAGTATCCTTCTTATTGTGCCAGCATCTATGTCAAGCATTCTCTCAAGCTCATTTGCCCCTATACCATCCTCATAGTATAATAAAAATAGTTTTAGGGCAAGATTTTTATTACCATATAAAGGTACCTCATTATCATCGATATGTTCCCAAAAATAATTAAAATCAAACCCAGCATCTCCATTTAAAATATCATTTAAATAAATTCGAAGCCTATTAGTAATAGCGCGAGCTTGAGCAAAAGACATCTGATATTTATCAGCAATCTCTTGCTCCGTAAGTTTATCTTTATAATATAATTTTAAAAATTCTTGATCTCGCTTTGTAAAATATTTTAAATTAGGGATAACATCATATTGATAAGATATATTTCCTCGTATTTCACCATCTTTATATCTTTCTATTAATATCAAAGACCTTTGTATTCTTCTAACCAAACTTCTCTTGGTAATGTCATATTCTTGAGCAAGCAATTCCTCAGTCACACTAGGCATATCAATACCAAATATAGCTCTTAGAAAATATTTATTTCTCCCATCTATTGGTACTCTATCATCATTTAACACGTTTCTCAGATCATCTAAATCTAAAAAATCATAAGCTTCTTTTAAACTATATCTTTTTAAATCAACATTTAAACCAAAACGATATTTATCAATTTTCCACAAAGCATCAGTTAAAGCATTAGAAACTTGTAAAGCACTACGACCAATTTTTGAAGCTATTTCTGAATAGCTTTTACCCTTAACAATAAAATCCCATACAATCGTTTTAGTTGGTTCCTTAAATTCTATTTTGCTATTTAAAAGATAATTCCTATATATCTGCTTGTCTATTGAAATAGTCCAATTAACTTCAGCTAAAATATTACCGGCTTGTAGTTTTGCCGCTCTAAGAGCATCTTTTGTTTTTGCTAAAGTCAAACCTAATTTTGAAGCAAGTTCTTTTTGAGTAATAGTTTTACCAGTTTCATAGCCAAAAAACGTATCTAGTATTCCTAAATAATACCCATTCATTTTTTCAAAGCACTTATCTCTTACTGATAAATATTTTTGACGATTAAAATTATAATTCCGATAACTTCTTAGACCGAAGTATAAAACATGCAATCTATTTATCAAATTTTCATTAATTTTATGGTAATTACAGGATGGATGTAAACGATTAAATTCTTTTCTGGACATTTCTCCAAAATAAACTTTCAAGGAATCCAGTTGCAGTTCATTAAAAGAATCCATATTATCAATAAAAACTTTATGCAATTTATCATTGCTAACCTTGTCACTTCTATCCATATCTAAGACTATTCTATTAAGAGCTATTTCTAAATGATAAGGATGTAAGTCGCTTTCTTTATCATTAAAAAACATTTTTAGTTTGTCAAATATCTCCCTGGGCATTTCCAAATTTATAAATTTTAATGTTTCAAATAAATCATCTAAAGTTTTGTCTTTCCATCTATAATAAGTAAATCTAGGTGATTTTTTAAATTCACTAACGTCCATATCTAAATCAAGATTAAAAAGGTTTCCACCAAATGCAACAACAAGATTATGAAAAAAATCCTGCACCAAACCCTTTTCCGGAGTCACTATTTCTTTCGCTTTTTTTAAAGTAGAATTAAATAATTCCCTCGCGGCGAAAATACTTACATTTAAACTCCCTTGTATTTTTCTTATAAAATCTTTTTCTTCTCCAAAATAATAAATCTTTAAAACATTTTTTTCTGTTTCTGTAAGCCTGTCTCTCACATATAAATATTTAGCTATATTATATGGTTCAATTGGCTCTAATCGAATTACATTGACTAATTTTAATTCATCAGGAGTAAGCTTATTTCTAATATGAAAAGCGCCATTTTTATAAAATTTACGTATTTTTTCTAAGTTTTTCTTTAAAATCTGTCTAACTCTTTCTCTAGTAATTCCAAACTTACGCCCAATCTCATCTAACGTTTGTTTTTCATCATTCAAAACCATATAATATAAAATATAATACTCTCTATATCCAAAGTATTTTTTTAAAAAGAAAAGTAATTCATTATTGACTATTTTAGTCAATACAGAATCATAACCAGTTTCCTCTACCTTTACAAAATCACCTATTTCAGATTCTTCATCACCCTTGCTATTATCAATAGTCCTATTTAAACTATCTACTTCTAATTGTTGAGCATTTTTAATAATATTAAATGTTTGTTTTGTAGTTCCCAGTATTTCTAACCACTCATCATCAGATGGAAGAACTTCGCCCTTATTAACAAAATCATTTTTTAGCGTAATATATTTTCGTTGTTTCTCTAAAACATGCACAGGTAATTTAATAGTTTTATCAAAATTATCAATACCACGTCCCATCGCTTGCTTTATCCAGTATACAGCACAGGTTGAAAAAGAAGTGCCTCGAGAAACATCGTATTTATCAATTGCCGTCATTAATCCAATTGTTCCATCTTGAACAACGTCTATAATTTCATAACTCTTAAGTTTTCGCCTATTTCTATATGCTAAAGCAACAACTAATCTTAAGTTTTTTTCAATTAACATATTCCTAGCGTTACTATCACCCTTTATTGCTTTTTCATACAAATCCAAGTTTTCTTCTGGAGTTGGCTT
>CAYMVR010000002.1:30154-31400 GCA_964393945.1 uncultured Muribaculaceae bacterium
CTATTACTTAAATTAGCAGTAATATGACTAGAAATCATTTCTAGCATTTTTATTAGAGAGTTTCTAATTATCAAATATATAATAAAAGTCCAAATACTTGGTATAAATACAAATAAGAATATACTAATAAAAACAGATATGCCAGCTACACGCGTCCATATGTTAAACTTTTCTTTTCTAACTTTCCAAGTATATAATATAACAATAATTAATGACAAAAAGGCACAAGCACTATCAACATATCCTAAATATAAGTTAGTCTTAAAATTATTTATCTTAGCAATTGTCATAATTGTTCCCATAACCCCAGAAGAATACGAAAATCCTGATAAAAAAGGTATTAGAAAAGACATTTTAATATCTTTATCCGACTTTAAAAGATTAAAGAGTTTCTTAAGTTCAAACTTCTTTTTAATGTGATAATCGTCCTTTATGTAGAAAGATACAATAAACATGAGTATAAAAAGCATAAAGAAAACTTTACCGAGCTGAACATAACTGAAAAAAGTCAGCAAAACACCGAGTATCAAAGGAATTAATATAGCAAGAACTCTATTTACACTAGCAACTATTCCATCAAACTTTTGCCTATTTTCATTTGTAACTTTCTCTGAATCTAATATATTTTTAGGGAAATGATAAAATCCATCCGCTAAGCCCTTTATAATTCCGACTAAGTAAATATAATTTATAATATTATCTTTTAAAAGCATAATTAAAGCAATATATATCGCTTGTAATGATATTCCAATTCTAAAATATGGAAGTTTCTCATTTTTCTGCATCGCATTTCTAATTAAAATAAACCCTATTCCAATAAATATATATAATGATAAATAATACTTGGCTAAAGGTATAACCTCATAATTTGCAACTTTAAAAAAATAAAAAACAAAAAAAGTGTCAAAATAAACATTTATAATATTTTTTATAATATTAATTATAAATAAAGCCTTTTTCTCACTCATAACTTCACCACTATTCCTAACATATTCTTATCTTAAGCTTATCATAATTTTACTTAAAAATAAACTTAGAAACATCAATATTCAAAGAATGCTATTAAGAACCACAAACAAACCACCATTTTCCACCAATAATTTCCATATTATACTTATAAATAATGGGAATTAAGATTATCATTTTAACCATAATAATAGTGGGAGGTAAAAGTTGTATGAAAAATCAAAAAGAAAATAAAAATTCTAGAAACTCTAGAAATGAATGTTCTAGAAACTCTAAAAAT
>CAYMVR010000003.1:0-26959 GCA_964393945.1 uncultured Muribaculaceae bacterium
AATATGGAAGTGAAAAGTTTGCTAAAACAATTGGCCATAAAGAATATAAAACTGAAGTCGATTTTTATAGTACGTCCTCAGATGCCCAAGCGCCTGTTTATCCTGAATACATGGAAAAAATAGATGGTTTTGGAAAAACTACATTAATTGCGCAAGACGTATGGCAACAAGAGAGCATTTTTTACGGTGAATATCATAGAGATATCGTAACATATGATTTGAGTGGAATTGATGTTGATGCTTTAGAAGATTTCATGGATTATGATTTTTCAAAAGTTAAAGCAAGTAATAAAGAAACCGAAACTCGTGAAGAAGTAAGTGCTAGTGAATTGTATGATAAAGCGATTGTTGAAATTACTCGTCTAACTCAAAATGAAAATAATTCTATATTTGTTCCTGATGAAGAGAACCAAGAATTATTCCTAGTTATCGTCTCTACAATAGGTGCTATTTTAGGTTCAATCGCAGGAATTGGAATTTTACTTAGTACAATACACGAACTAAAAAATTGCCGTAATGCAATAATGCTAAAAAGAGAATCTATTAAAGAGTGGGAAGAAGGATTAGAAAGTTACAAACAATTATGTGCTGAGAATGAAGAGTTTAGTAATCGTTTTGTAAAAATGTATCAACAATTTTCTAAATTTATAAAAAACCCTGAAATTAAAGAACAATATCAAAGGATATTAACTAAAAGAAAAGAAGAAAATGAGGTTAACAATGTATGATTTAATAATTATTGGAATGGGAATATCAGGCATAAGTGCTGCGATATATGCAAAAAGGGCTAATTTAAACGTCCTTTTATTAGAATCTTCTGCTCCTGGAGGAACGTTAAATAAAATATCAGAAATAGGTAATTATCCAGGTATATATTCGATTACTGGACCAGATTTTGCTTATGAATTATTTGAAAGTGTTCAAAAACTTGAAATAGAATACAAACTAGAAGCCGTTACTGATGTAATTTTAGATGAAGAAATAAAGACCATAAAAACAAAGAATAATGCATATCAAACTAAAAATGTTTTAATAGCAAGTGGTAGAAAGCCAAGACTACTTGGACTAGAACATGAAGAAGAATTAATGGGTAAAGGTCTTAGCACTTGTGCATTATGTGATGGTAATTTGTTTAAAGATAAAGAAGTTGCTGTTGTTGGTGGCGGATCAAGTGCGCTTCAAGAGGGCTTATATTTATCTAAAATAGTCAAAAAAGTTTATTTAATTCATTGGCGAGATACCTTTAAAGCTGAAGACATATTAGTTGATGAAGTTAAAAATACTCCTAATATTGAAATAATATATAATAATGAAGTTAAAGAATTGCATAAAAAAGATGATAAACTAGATAGTATAACACTTAAAGATGGAAAAAATATATCTGTTGCAGGATTATTTATATATGTTGGCTTTTTACCTAATACAGACTTTTTAAAAAATACAAGTTTAAAAATGGATAAAGGCTATATAATTGTAGACAGTTTAGGCAGAACAAATATTGATGGTGTTTATGCCTCTGGAGATGTCATAAAAAAAGAAGTATATCAATTAATAAATGCAGCTTCTGAAGGTTCTCTAGCAGCCATAACAATGGCAAATAATAATAAAGTTGCATAAAAATAATTTTGTGTTATAATAAGCGCTGGTGATTAGCCATGCCTGAGGAAAAATTAGAATATTTAATAAATGAATTTTTTGAATTAAAAAAAGAAATTACAAGTGGTGAAGTAAGTCTTAAACGTAATTACTTATTATTTAAAAAATATATGTTAATGATAAAACTATATAACCACTTTGAAGATGAAATCAATAAAATAGAAGAAGAATCATCAAAAAATGCTAAAATAGCAGCAATTACTGCAGGAATTGTATGTTTACCTGCTATAATATTTTCTCCAATTAGTTTCTTTATCCTCTTTTATTGTCTTAATACTTTAATAAAGAAAAGAAAAACTGAAAAGACTAGAATAGAAGCTCTTTTATCTAAAAGTCTATTAATTCAAAACACAGGGGAAATTATATATAATAAATTGATGAAAAGATTTGAGAGTTTAAGTGATGAAGAACAAGATCAATTGGAACATGATACTCATATAGAAAGTGCCGAAGTTGTCCTAAGTTCAGACATTTATTCTATGTTAAAAGACATATATCAAGTGGATTCCACAACAATAGGGGATGTTGAAAACGAGATGATTTATGGCCGTGAAAGAAAACCAAGAAAAAACTAACCATATAACTGGTTAGTTTTCTTCATCTGTACTAGGTGCTGGAAAAATTATATCTGGTAAATCTGTATCCATATCTTGATTATCGTCATCATCTTGATCATCATCAGGTGTATCATTATCTATAGGAGGATTAACTGCTGGTTCTCCGTCGTTTATATAAACTGTAAGTTCTGTAATATCATTAATAAGAGTAGCATATCCAATACTTTGATTTGCAATCATTCCAGGTAATGCGCTAGGATTATAATAAGGACTTGTATTATCAACAAACTCAGTATGTAACTCGATATTGTGGTTAAATGCCCACTCTTCTGCTACACTAGTAGCTTGGTTTGTAAAATTAGGCAATGTTTCTAATCGTCCACCAGTTGTAATTCCTTGACCAGTAACTTTAGTAACATATTCTTCGTTAGAATCAAAACTAAATGTTTTAACTATATCTTTATCCTCTAGTTCTAAGTTTGCTTTCATAAGATTAACAATAGCATTTAAAGAATCTGGATAATAACCAATTGCTGATAAGACCATATTACCATGTCTAACAGGTAGATTATAATATTCTAAGAAAGTTTTATCTATTTTAACAAAATCACCATTGCTAAATGATTTTAAAACCATTTCTTTTAACACATCATAGAAAGATAACATCTGTTTCCTCTCCATATTTGTTTTCATATTTTTAGTAACAGCATTTAATAATTCTTCGAATTTATTAATATTAGAAGGACTTGCAACTTTTCTAGCAAGGGCTTCGACAATTTGCTGTTGATGACGATTTCTTGCGATATCACTTTGCAAATAGGCATGTCTACATCTGGCATAAGCAAGAGCTTGTTCACCGTTTAAATGTTGCATTCCAGTATCCATACAAATTAAATGTTCTCCAAATTGTCTTAAAGAGTCTTGTTCACAAACTCTTCCATTGTATGCTTTAATATATGCTTTATAATCAGGTGGCTCAACCTCTACATCAACTCCACCTAAAGCTTCAACTAAATCAACAACACCTTTAAAATTAATTTTAACATAGTAATCAACTTTAATATCTGTAAGTGCTTCTACAGTTTTAATAACACAGTTTGTTCCATATCCTGCAGAAGAATTAATTTTAGCATAACGATTATTATTACAAGCGATAGGAACATAAGTGTCTCTTGGAATAGAAAACATTGTGGCATTTAAAGTTTTAGGATTAAAAGTAATAAGCATTAAGGTATCACCATTAAAAGCAGCATTTTGATCTAATCCATCACCTTCACTATCAACGCCCATAAGAAGAATAGTAAAAGGATCTTTCAAGCTTTTTTTGCTAACTATTTCTGTATCTTGATTTTTCATTTTTTTACTAAAAGAATATAGAATAAAAGAGTTTTTTAAATCTTGAAATTCTTCTTCATTATAAGTCGTAAGATAATTAGAATTCAAAAATATACCATCAACATTTCCATTAATGAGATCATAAACCATTTCATAATAACTAGAATATTCTTGAACTTCTAAATTATCCAATTCCTTATCTTTAATAAGTTCTTTAGCAAGAACATTTCCTTCGATATCTTTCGGAGTATTAATCATTCCTAGTTTGCTATCATCATCTAATTCAGTTCCATTCATAACCACTAAATTAGAAGTATAACTTACATATTCACTTTCTGCCATATTATCAATTCCTTGATAAATAACACTAATATAGTAATTACCAATAACAAATACTGCTATAAATATAATAGAAATTAATGATGTAATAGTCATAGTTATATGTTTTTTTAAAATTAGATTTATCAAATTCCAAATAAAATAAACGAGAAGCCATATACCAAATAGTATCAGTACAACGGTTCTAATCGCTGTTTCAATACCACTAAGCCCTAATATATTTTTGGTAAACAATGCAAAAGTAATGCCATAGCCAAAAAATATAATAAGATAAAGAACAAAGAATATTTTATTTGTTTTTTTCAGTTTATTAAGAAGTACTTTCATCTACAACCCTCATTCTTCTAACATCAATTATATAATATATTATGGCTTCTTGCAACGAAATTATAATATTTACAAAAATTTTACAACGGCTTTTACTAGCACATTGTAAGTATCTTAAAATTACGATATAATTAATATGAATAACTATAGACTAAGGAGGAATTATGAAAAAGAATAAAAGTAAAATATTATTTTCAATTTTTGTCTCATTATGTCTAATAAAACCAGTTTATGCAACATCAAAATATATTCAATTAGATGATATAACTAATATTAGAAAAGGGCCTTCTACGACTTATGAAAGAATAGCTCTAGGTCAAGTTGGGTCAAGTTACTATTTAAAAAATAATAATATCATTGCAGATGAAGCTAAAAATGGCAAATGTGATTCTGGATGGTATGAAATAGATTACTTAGGAAGTTCTGGGTATGTATGTAGTGATTATGTAAGTTTATTCTCTGAGTCTGAACCTGATCCTGGAGTTTCTTCCACAGCCTGTGAAGCAGAAATGCAAGCTGCTGGATTCCCATCAAGTTATTGGAGTGGTCTTTGCAGTTTAAAGGCTGCTCATCCAAATTGGACTTTTGAAGCTGTTCAAACAAAATTAGATTTTCCAACAGCAGTTAATAAATTTACTAACTGTAAAGATGCCGTTGTATCTAATCCTAAAAGTGAATGGCAAGATAAAACTTGTTCTTATTCTGAGGGTGAGTTTAAACCTGTAAACCAAACAGCGGTTGCTTACTATTTAGATCCTCGTAATTTCTTTAATGAAAAATATATATTTCAATTTGAAAATAATGAGTTTAATAATAATATGTATAACAATTATGAAAATATATCTTTAAAAATAATTGAAAATGCCGCCTTTTATAAATATCATTTAGAGTTAGGAAATAATTTACCTCAATATATTAGAGATGGTGGTTATGAACATAATGTTAATCCAACTCATCTAGCAAGCAGAATGTACCAGGAGTTAGGTTCTGGAACAAGACAAAAAAATTTATATCAAGGAACATTTTATGGCGAAATTAGCTATGCACCAGAAAATCCTGAAACAGGAAATCACATTTATGACTATCGTGGGTTATATAATTTCTATAATATTAATGTAACAGGCGCTTGTGTAACAGGTGGTGGCGGCGCTACCTATTGTGGACTTGGATATGCCAAAAAAGTCGAATGGAATTCTGTTCCTAAAGCAGTAGCTGGCGGTGGGGAATTCTTAAAAAACAATTACATTACTAAAGGCCAATACACTTCGTATTTTGAAAGATTTAATGTTGTTCCAGTAAAAGCTTCTTCTATGTATGTTCATTATTATATGGCTAATTTAGGAGCGCCATCAAGCGAATCAGTCCTTGCCTATAATTCCTATAAAGCCAACAATTTATTAGATAGTAGTTTTACATTTAGTATTCCTGTTTATAGCAATATGGGAGCACAAATAAATAATAGTGGTAATGGTGCAGTTGACTCTGGCTCATCAAGTGCTCCATCAGAAAAAAATGATATTCCAACTATTGTTACTTCTGCTGGTTATAAAATATCAAACAACAATTTAAGTGGTATTAAAATAAATACCACTGCTAAGAAATTAATTGACGATATTGCATCAGTTGGTGGTGTAGCAACAATTACTGACAATAATAATGCGAGCATAAGTAATGGTGAGTTAATCGGAACTGGATTTAAAATAACCATAAAGAATGCTAATGATACTAAAACATATACTGCTGTTTTAAAAGGTGATGTTTCAGGTGATGGTAAAGTTTCATCATTAGATATGTTATTAATTCAGAAGTATCTATTAGGAACAAATAAAATGACAGATGAAAAGAAAATTGCTGCGGATACATCAAGAGATAATGAAATATCAGTATTAGACATGCTTCAAATTCAAAAATATATTTTAGGTACTTACGACATAGAACAATAATAGAAAGGATTAATCAATTAAGTTGATTAAGTGTGAAAAATGAAAAAAATAAAATTATTCTTACTTGGACTAATATGTAGTTGTTTATTACCCATGCATATTTCTGCTGCTAATGGAACCATAAATGTATCTTCTTCATCTACGGCGGTAGTTGGCAATAAAGTTACAGTAACAGTTACGTTATCTAGTAATGTTAAAATTGGTTCATGGCAAATGGACTTAAACTACGACAAAAACTATTTACAATTAACAGGAAGTACTGCTGAAGGTGGCGGAACAAGAATGGTCGCAGCGCCATCTGGAGGAACAAAGAGTCAAAAATACACTTTTACTTTTAAAACCTTAAAAAGTGGAACAACACGTGTATCAGTAAGCAGCTATATTGCTTATGAAGAAGTAACCACAGATGAAATGAACTTAACTTCTAATCCAAAATCAATTCGTATTATGACAGAGCAAGAATTACAAGATAGTTATAGTAAAGATAATAACCTAAAAAGTTTATCAGTAGAAGGTTATGAATTAGACAAAGTTTTTGATAAGGATACTTTAGAATATACAGTAAATGTGCCAACAGGAACTACTTCAGTTAAAATTACTGCTACTAAAAATGATAACACTGCAACAGTAAGTGGTGATGGCGAGGTCGAAGTAACAGAAGGTACCAACACTATACCAATTGTTGTTACAGCTCAAAACGGTTCAGAAAAAACATATAATATTCTTGTAAACGTTGAAGACCAAAACCCAATAAGTGTAAAATTAGAAAATGATAAAAAAGAATATTTCTTAGTTAAAAATGGCAACCTATTAACAGCGCCTACAACTTTCGCAGAAACCAAGATTATGATTAATGAAATAGAAATTCCAGGATTTGTTAATAATACATCAAAGATTAAATTAGTTGGTTTAAAAGACTCAGAAGGAAATATTGTTTTAGCAATTTATGATAATGGTAAATATAAAAAGTTCAATGAGATAATATCCGATAATTACCACTTAATACCAACTAAGATAGAACAAGAATTAAGTTTTGAAAGAACTGAAATTAAAATAAATGATGAAGAAATAGAAGCCTATAAAATAAATAATGATACTGATATTGTAATCATAAGCGCTAAAAATTTAGATGATGGAAAAACAAGTTTATATTTATATGATACTAAAGAAAAAACTGCAATTGTCTATGATGAAAATATATTCAATCATAGTAATGAAACAATAAAGAATTACACATATATTATTTTTGCATTCGCGGGCGCTTTATTTATCATGCTAATTATAATTATAAGTCTTCTTCATAGTTTAAAGAAGAAACAAAAGAAGATAAATAAATTTGTTGAAAAACAAGAAGCTAAAATTGAAGCAACAAGAAAGTTAAATGATGTAGTATCTGAAGTTCAAAAAATTACTGCGGAAGAAGCAAAAGAAAATAAAAAGAAAACTGAAGAACAAGAAGATTTAATGAGTTTAACTACGGTATTAGAAACAGTGGCAAAAGACCGTGAAAAAAAAGATGAAATGTTAGGCCTTACAACTATGCTTGAGACAGTTAATGAAGATCAAATGAGTGCTAAGGAATTAAAAGAGTTAAAGAAAAAAGCCGCACGAAATGAGCAAAAAGAAGAAAGTGAAGTAGAAATAAAAGAAATTCAAATTGAAAATACACCAGTTATTAATGCATTGCGTGATGATACTGATGAAGTATACGACTTATTTGAAGATGACCATAAAAAGAAAAAGAAGAAATAGACTATTGTAATCCAATAGTTTTTTTCATTACTAAAATTATATTGATTCGTGATATAATGAATACAAGGAGTGTCAATATGGAACTAAATGATATTAAAGGAGTAGGCCCTAAAATGCTAACTAATTTAAAACAACTAGATATCAATACTATGGAAGATTTATTATCATACTATCCATATCGCTATGATATATTTGAACCAATTAATTTAACAGAAGATTATAATAACGAAAGAATAGCCATTAATGTTATCGTGGAAACGACAGCAACTACAATGTTTATAAGAAAAAACTTCAATAAATTACAATTTCGTTGTAATCATAATAATAAAACAATGTATGCTGTAATATTTAATCGTGCTTTTTTAAAACCTAATATTATCATAGGCAAAACCATAACTTTAATAGGGAAATATGATACTAAAAAGAATACATTCATCTGCGATGATATAAAACTAAAACCATTAGAGAAAAAGGAAATTATTCCTATTTATCATATTAAAAAAGGAATTAAAAATATTGAACTAAGAAAGATCATGGAAAGTGCTATTAATGATAATGCTGCGACTTATAACTATGTACCTGAGGAATTCATTAATAAATATGATATGATTAGCAAAAAACAGGCCATTAGAATGATTCATTTACCTCATAGTTTTGAAGAAATAAAAAAAGCATCATTTTATTTAAAATACGAAGAATTATTTCTTTTTATGTTTAAAATTGCTTATATGAAAAAAGACAATGAAAATATTTATAAAGATGCCAAAGTTTTTAAAGATGAAGATATTACCAAGTTTATAAACTCTTTACCTTTTGAATTAACGGATAGCCAAAAAGAAGCACTTGACTTAATCTTAATTGATATGAGAAGTAATAAAAAGATGAATCGCTTAGTTTTAGGTGATGTTGGAAGTGGTAAGACTATAGTTAGTTTTATTTCGATGTATGCAAGTTTCTTATCAGGTTATCAAAGTGTTATAATGGCTCCAACTGAGGTTTTAGCAAGACAACACTATGAAAGTGCTTTAAATTATTTTAAAAATATAAAAATAAATATTGGTTTACTAGTAGGTAGTATGACTAAAAAAGAAAAAGATAAAATAAAAGAAGATCTTATAAGCGGTGAAGTAGATATCTTAATTGGTACCCATGCAATAATCGAAGAAAGCGTAATGTTTTATCGTCTAGGCTTAGTTATTACCGACGAGCAGCATCGATTTGGAGTTCGTCAACGAGAGATTTTAAAAAGTAAAGGTGAAGTTCCAGATGCATTATATATGAGTGCAACGCCAATTCCAAGAAGTTATGCTCTAACTTTATATGGCGATTTAGATGTTTCGTTTATAACACATAAACCAGGTGGCCGAAAAGAGATAATAACTAAAATAAAAAAATATAGTGAGTTAAAAGAAGTTTTAAGCCATATACTTGAAGAAATAAAAAATAATCATCAAGTATATGTTGTATCAAGTTTAATTGACGATAATGAAGAATTAGACTTAAAAAGTGTTGAAACACTTAAAGAAAAGTTTGAAATGGCCTTTAAAAATAAAATACCCATTGAAATACTTCATGGTAAACTAAAACAAAAAGAAAAAGATGCCATAATGGCCAGATTTAAAAATAACGAAACAAAAATTTTAATATCCACAACTGTTATAGAAGTTGGTGTAGATGTAAAGAATGCCACTATAATGGTTATATTTGATGCTGACAGATTTGGCCTTGCAACACTTCATCAACTCCGAGGACGAGTAGGCAGAAACAATTTAGAAAGTTATTGTTATCTTATTTGTGACCAAGAAAAAGAACGCTTAAAAGTACTAGAAGAAAGTAATGATGGCTTCTATATTTCTGAAGCAGATTTAAAAATAAGAGGCGAAGGTGACTTGTTTGGAATTCGTCAAAGTGGAGTAAAAACATTTAAAATTGCCAATTTAAAAGATGATTTAAAAATTATGATGCAAGCCAAAAGTGATTGTGAAGAATACATAGAACATGGGGCATATAAAAATAACAAATCATATTATAAAATTATAAAAGATTTAGATAGGCTAAATTAATTTCGTAAATAAAAAAACAAATTACCATAAACCAATTGACAAAAATTCAAAAACATAATATCATTAAGATGACATGGTAAGTTATCATGTCCGAGTCACTTTCACGACTTTATGTGAAGGTGAGTCAACCAAAACCCCCTGAAGGAGCCGAGAGGCTCCACTTTTTTTATCATGAATTAAAAATATAATAAAAGAACTATTTAAATAGTGTAAACAATTACTGAAAAATGATATAATAATCGATATAAGCAACCCTAGATAATTGCTTATAATGGGGTGGTAAAAATGTTTGATAAGTATTGGTCACAAATCAAAAATCTGAAAAATTTTAATAAAGAAGATATTTTAACTAAAAAATTTGAACTTTATAACAAAGGCAATATAAAGATTTATTATGCTCCCCATAATGAAATAATCAATGATAAGGCTAAAGTTTTTATTGTAGGAATAACCCCTGGATGGACACAAACTAGTATTGCATATAAAACAGCGCAAAGTGGTTTAATAGAAGGTTTAAGTTTTAATCAAATAAAAATGCAATGTAAAAAAAATTCTAGATTTGCTGGAAGTATGAGAAAAAATCTTATCGAAATGCTAGATGAACTAAAATTAAACAAAAAATTACAGATAGAATCTTGCGCTGAATTATTTAAAGACATGGACTACTTATTACACACAACATCCCTTATTCCATATCCTGTATTTATAAATAATAAAAATTATACTGGATCATCCCCTAAAATAATGGAAAATGAAATTTTATATAATTATGTAAAAAAATTTTTTTATAAAGAAGTCGAAATTTTATCTGATGCCTTAATTATTCCACTTGGGAAATCCGTGGAAGTTATACTACAACAAATGATAAAAGAAAATTTATTAAAAAAAGAACAATGTTTATTAGGCTTTCCACACCCATCTGGTGCTAATGGTCACCGAAAAAAACAATTTCAAGAAAATAAAAAAGAATTAACAGATTTAATTGATAATTTTTTTAAGACTAAGTAAAAAATGGAGGTAAAATTGAATTATATTCTACTAACAGAATTTATAATTTAATATAAAAATAATCCAAACTCAAGTTTTATTTCGTGTAAAAAAATGCTTTTACATTATATAATTGGTGTGAAAGGAGAAAAAATGAATCAAGAGCGTATTGGAAAATTTATAGCGACATGTAGAAAAGAAAAAAAGATAACTCAATCCGGGTTAGCGGAAAAATTAGGAGTTACAGATCGCTCCGTTAGTAATTGGGAAACAGGGAAAAATATGCCGGACTTATCTTTATTTAAACCATTATGTGAAATATTAGGCATAACGATTAATGAATTATTAAGTGGCGAGAGACTAGATAAAGAAAAATATCAAGAAAAGTTTGAAGAGAATATTGTAAACACCATTGATTATTCCACTAAAAAAATAAGTAAATATCGTGGATTAATATCCACAATTATAATGATATTTGGATTATTTATTTCGATATCAGCCATTATGATATTCAAAAGTGAAAGCAGTTGGGGATCTATTTATTCAATGTTTGGGATAATGATCTTTATGGTTGGTATTTATAGAATAATAGATAAGGTTTGGTATATAAAATTAATTCTTATAATCTTTATATTTCTTACATCTATGGGAGTTTTGTTATTTACAGACTACTTAAATGTAAAATTTAATGATGAAGCCCCAATGTTTAGAATAACTACAACTACAACTGGGAGTGTTATTTATTATGATACCATATTTTATGATGTTTATAGATGTAATTTTGATGAAGATAATGAATATTGGACTATTGAAAAAAATGGTAAACCTACCATTAATGAATTAATAGAATATTGTAAGTAGCTTAAGATATATCCGTTCTTTTACCTTTATATTCAATATTTAATATTTCCACAATTTCTTCAGGGCTTTCTTTGCATCCATTATTAAGCCACATCTTTAAAATAGCACTCATACCCGCTTTAAAAAATTCTTTGTGATACTCAATATTTTTAGTAGTGCCCAAGTATTTTAAAGCATCCTTTTCTTCTAAAGAAGAATCATAATAATTACTAAAATCAAAGTTTAATTTAAAAAGCGTTTTATAATATATTTGATTATCTTTAATATGTTCAAATAATTTCAAATAGTTATAAGAATGCTCTTTTTTTATGGCTTCCTCTTTATATAAATCTAAAATATTAAGATACATTTTTTCACGAATCTTATCTGCAAGATCATAAATATCTACATAGTTAACATAAAATGTCGAACGATTTACCTTAGCCTTTTTAACAATTTCCGTAACTGTTATTTCATTTATTTCTTTAGATTGGATAAGTTCAATAAAAGCACTTTCTATTCTTTCTATGGCACTTTTTTTAATTGTTTTATTCATTATTTCCTCCTTAATTAGACAATTTGTTTAAATCTGTTGATTGTTTTTGTCTTTATAATTATATTATAATGAGATTATAAAAAAAGACAAGTGTCTAATTAAAAAGGAGGTGCAAAATGGCCAAATCTAAACTTGTAAAAGCAAATGAAAAAATTGCGAATACTCTAACAACAGGTTTTAAAAAAATGAGTGATGGCGTTGTAAACGGATTTAACAAGATGAGCGACGGTGTTGTAAAAGGTTATACTAAAATTGAAGATAAATTTGTTGATGAGTATTTAACTAAAGATGGAGAATCTGTTGCAGATGCTAAAAGAAGATTAAAAGAAGAAGAGAAAATGCGTGAGAAAGAAAATAAAGAAAAACTAAATAAATAGGAGGGAATATATGAAAAAAGAAACATTATTAGAAATAATATTAGGAACTATTGGAGGATTAGTTTTTGCAATAGGAATGTGTATGTGCTTAATACCAGAATGGGATTTATTTAAAGTAGGCATTATTGTATCTATAATCGGGTTTATTATTCTGTTGTGTATCATACCAGTATATCGCTCTAACCATCCTCAGAAAGTTCATAAAAAAGTAAATTGGGGTATTGTGCTTACATGGATAATCGGAGTTGTAGGTTCACTAATACTAGGATTTGGAATGAGTAGAATAATGGTAGGAGATCCAAGCAAGACTAATTTAATCATGGGAATATCTACGGGTATAGTAGGACTATTAATTTGTGTGTTTAACTACCCTATATATTCTTATATAAAAGGTAATAAAGAATAGTACGCATTGTTTTAAAGAGAACACATTGTAAAGGCAGACTAAAGAAGTTTGCTTTTTAGTTTTATAGGAATTATTTTTTTGAGCAAATAAGCAAGATATTATTAGACTTATATTTGCGTGTTATATTGACATTGTAGTATAATTAAATAGAAAGTGAGTTGAATAAAATGGAAAAGCAAACAGCAGGTAGAGATAATTTAGGAGATTTAGCCCCTAAGTTTGCTGCGTTAAATGATGATGTTTTATTTGGAGAAATTTGGAGTCGTGAAGACAAGTTATCATTAAGAGATAGAAGTATGATTACAATATCTGCATTAATGGCACAGGGGTTATACCCCCAACTTAAATCGCATATAGCAATGGGAAAAAAGCATGGCATTACTAAAGATGAAATAGTAGAAATGGTAACTCAATTAGCCTTCTATTGTGGTTGGGCTAAAGCTTGGAGTACATTTCCAATGATAGAAGAAATTTATAAGGAGGAAGTATAATGAAAAGATTAGTAATTTATTATAGTTATAGTGGTAATACAAAAATAATAGCAGAAAAGTTAAAAGAAAAATTAAATTGTGATTTATTAGAATTAGAGCCTCTGGTTCCTTTTTCAAGCGATTATGATACAGTAGTAAATGAATATCAAAATAATTCAATTGAGGCTAAATCAGTAGAGATAAAAGAGATAAATATAGATTTAAATCTTTATGATGAATTTATTATTGGAACGCCAGTTTGGTGGTATACGATTTGTCCAGTAGTAACAACTTTTTTAAAAAAATACGATTTAAGTAATAAAACAATATATCCCTTTGCCACCAATGCTGGATGGCTTGGGCATACTTTTATTGACTATAAAAAATTATGTCCAAATAGTAATATCAAATATGAACAAAATATTGTATTTGAAAGTTATAGTTCCGTTTTAAAAACACCAGAAAGTGAGATTAATAAATGGATTGAACAAATAAAAGAGAGTGATAAATAATTAAAAAGTTAAACTTGAAGTAAATATGCAAGATGAAACAGTATGGTTAAATACAGAACAATGGAAGAAGAGGTATGTAAAATGCAAATTATAAAAAAAGAGAATGCTATTAAGGGTAGCAATAGCAAGTTTTGTGAAACACTAGAGTATTCATTTAATGATAAAAATATTGATTTAGGAGTAGCAACTATAACTGGAAGATATCCAGAAAGTGGTTATTGTGTTAATACCATAAGTAAAGAATTAGTGTACGTACTTGATGGTAATGGAAAAATATACTTTGAAAATGATTGTGTTCAGTTTACTAAAGGTGATTCTATATTAATTGACTCTAACGAGAAATATTATTGGGATACAACTTATTGTGTAGTTTCTCTTACTTGCACTCCTGCGTGGAATGTAGAACAATATAAAACTATTGACTAAAAAATTAAATCAATTCATGATATAATGAGTAAATAAGGAGGATTTATGATAAAACCAGAAGTATTAAAAAAGGGAGATAAAGTAGCCATCATAAGTTTATCAAGAGGCATACTAGGAATGCCATATTGTAAACATGAAATTGAGATTGGAACAAAAAGGCTTCAAGATTATGGTTTAGAACCTGTAATAATGCCTAATTCTTTAAAAGAGATAGATTACTTAAAAGAACATCCTGAAGCAAGAGCAAGTGATTTAAAAAACGCATTTATGGATCCAAGCATCAAGGCTATAATATGTGCGATTGGTGGTGATGATACATATAAACTCATTCCATATTTAATGGAAGATGAAGAATTCAAAGACGCAGTTAGAAACAATCCTAAAATATTTACAGGTTTTTCTGATACTACTAACAATCACTTAATGTTAAATCGTTTAGGTTTATCAACGTTTTATGGACCTTGCTTCTTAGCAGATATTGCAGAGTTAGATACTGAAATGTTACCATATACTAAAGAATATTTTGAAAAGTTTTTTATAGAAGAAGGGTTTGAAATAACATCAAGTCCAGTATGGTATAGTGATAGATCTGATTATGGTATTACTGAAATAGGTAACCCAAGAATAGCTCATAATGAAACACATGGGTTTGAAACGCTAAATGGAAATGGAACTATCAGTGGAAAACTTTATGGTGGTTGTATTGAAAGTATATATGATGCTTTAACGGGAACAAGTTATTGCGATGAAGCAATGGTTTATGAAAAATATAATATTTTGCCAACCGACGAAGAATGGAGTGAAAAAATACTATTTTTAGAAACATCAGAAGAACGCCCAACTCCCGAACTATTAGAAACAATGTTAAATGAATTTAAAAATAGAGGCATACTTAGTTTAGTAAGAGGCATAATCGTTGGTAAACCAATTGATGAAATATATTATGAAGAATATAAAGATGTTTATAGAAAAGTATTTGCAGATTTAAACACACCAGTTTTATATAACGTCAATTTTGGTCATGCTGTTCCAAGATGTATCTTGCCATATGATGCCGAAGCAACAATTAATTATGATGAAAAAAGAATTTTCATTAATGGTCCTATTTTAAATAAAACGCCAGAAAAATATCGATAAATGTTAACTAAAAAATACTACTTTTTTCGTAGTATTTTTATTCATCTTTATTTGGATTAATTAATTCTCTTTTAGAAGTCTTTCCTTTTTTAAATGCATCATCAAATAGTGTTCTCGTTTCATTTAATCTTTGAATAGTTTCTTGGTTACCATTTTCTACAAGACGATTTAAAATTTCCTCTTCCAAATACTTTTTAGATGCCATGGTATAGTTCACAGCATCATTATTCACTGACACAATATTACTAAAGCCACTAGTAACTCTACCAGTACTAGATAATAAAATGTCATAAGAATCACTAGTTTCCATCCACATAAATGGCGATAAAGGACTATCGTAACTTGATGCCAAATATATAGCATCTGGAGTACGACTAGCAAAATTTGTTTCAATATCTAGTAAAAATTGTATTGCTTTTTGGTTTAATTCTATACTGGCTAAATCAGTTTCCTCTGCTTTTTGTAAATAAAGAAAAATATCTTCTTTTCCTTCACCAATATAAATATAAAAGTAAGGTAACCCACTAGTAAGACAGATAGAATAACCTTTAGGTCTATAACATAAATAATTATCACAAATATTACAATCATAACTTGGTGGAGTAATATTTATTCCCTTATTACGAAATTTTGCAAATGCTTTTTTAGATTTTAACCAGTAAGGTTCTTCTCCAAATATATTAATAAATATAGTTCTTATTTTCTCTTCTGTTTCATTAAATTTTGGCCTCTGCATAGCGGCTTCTCTTCTTTTTGCTCTTTCCTCATCACTTAAGTGGACGCTCTTAATCAAGCCCATATCAAATAGAATGCCACTATATGAAGCAATGAGTTCTTTTCGTTCTATAATGTTAATAGCATAAAAATAATTGCGAACATTTTCATAATAATCTTCAATTAATTTGCTTCTTTCGCTTTCTGGCGCTTCATTTATTGAAGAAAGAATATTTTCTAATTCGATTTTAGACATTATAATTTCACCTCGTTAGTGCTATATATAATATCATAAATATTATTTAAATGCAAAAAAGTTGGCATAGATACAAATATATGTTAGAATAAAAATAGAAAGAAATTATTAATAAAATCAAAATACAGAAAGGAAAAAATATGAAATTATTATCGAGCATTATAAGTTTTTTAAATAATTTTGAAGATGCTAATGAAATAGAAAACGAATCTGAGAATAAAATGTTTGAAAGTGCGTGTAAGGCATATGGTTTATCTGATTACGCTAAAGAACAGTGTCGAAAAAGTGGTTTATCACCCAAAGAATGGCTAAAAGAAAATGAACCGGATTTATATAAAGAATTAGATGATTAAATAGAAAGGTCGATTATATGGCAACAACTAAAGAATATATAGAATACGTTTGTGAACAATTACCGAGAATTGGAGAAATAAGGTATAAATTAATGTTTGGAGAATACATGGTATATATTAATAATAAACCTGTAATGATTGTATGTAATAACACTCCTTATGTTAAAATATTACCAGAAACAACTCGTATTATGAGTGATGCTGCAACAGGTTATCCTTATAATGGAGCAAAAGAGCATTACATCTTAGACATTGAAAATGACGAATTAACAAATGATGTTATAACAGTGTTAGAAAGTGTTACACCACTTCCAAAACCTAGAAAGAAAAAAGATACTAAATAATAACAAATGTTACTTTTAGTTAAAAAATAAGATATTTTGTAGATAATTGGCTAGTTTATATAAAAAATATAATAAACGTGATATAATGAATTTGTTGAGTTTTTCATGAAAAGAGGTTTATTATGAAAAAGAAAGTAATCATAATAGCAAGTATTGTTTTGGTATTAATAATAGTTATTATCGCAAGTTTTAAACTCTATAAGAATTATCAAATTAAACACGCTGTTATAATTGTTGAACTAAAAGATGAATTAGAAACAGAGTTTTTAGATAAAGTTAAAGTGTCAGATTTTATTTCTAACATTAATGGTAAAATAATTGATGATTATTATATAGATACCACCAAAGTAGGAGATAAAAATATAAAATTTGAATATATAAATGAAGATGATATTAAAATAAAATATGAATATAAAATAAATATTACAGATAAAGTTGCCCCAATTGTTTGGCTAGGTAATAGTTATTCAGTCACTAAAGGAAGTAAGATAAATTTACTAGATAAAATTCTTTGTGGCGATAACTATGACGATAATCCAACTTGCGAAATAATTGGAGATTATGATATGAATGTTGCAAATACATATCCTCTAACTTTTAAGGCAACAGACTCTAGTGGAAATACTACGGAGAAAAAATTCAATTTATATGTAAATGAGCCTAAGCCATCTAATAATAAACCAAGTAATAATGTAAAAACAAGAACAGAATTTAGTGATATTGTCAGTAAATACAAAAATGAAGATACTGAAATAGGATTAGATTTATCTGAATGGCAAGGCACAGTAGATTTTGACAAAATAAAAGAAGCAGGTGTTGAATTTTTAATATTACGTGTCGGAGGAACAAAAGGTATAAAAGGAGACTACTTCTTAGATGGTAAATTTATTGAAAATATTACTAAGGCAAATGAATTAGGAATACCAGTTGGGATATATTTCTATTCTTATGCGAATAGTAAAGAAAAAGCCTTAAAAGATGCTAAGTGGATATATGATCAAATAAAACCATACAAAGTAGACTTACCTATCGCCTTTGACTGGGAAAATTGGAGTTTCTATAATGAATTTAATTTAAGTTTTTGGAGTCTTACTGATATGGCTAATAGTTTTTTAGATTACTTTAAAGAGAGAGGTTATGAAGGGGTTCTTTATGGCAGCAAAAATTATTTAGAGCAAATATGGTTAGACACTGATTATCCAATATGGTTAGCTCATTATGCTAAATCTACATCTTATAAAGGAAACTATCATTATTGGCAACTTTGTAACAATGGACATATAGATGGAATTAATGCTGATGTTGACATAGATATCAGGTATAAAAATAAAATTAATTAAGGAGTAAAGTATGAAAGAAACATTTGAATTTTTAAAAGAAAAAACTAAAGTTAATTATGTATCAACTATAAACGGAGATAGACCAAGTTGTAGACCATTTGGTGATCCGGTTTTATATGACAATAAAATATATGTATTAACAAATAAAGAAAAAAATGTGTCAAAGCAAATTGCAGTTAATAATAAAGTATGTATAGTAGCATATGATAATAAAGATTGGATTAGAATTAATTGTGATTTAATAGATGATAGTAATAATCTAAATGCTAAAAAAGCCATTATAGAAGAATTTGATTGGGCAGAAGAAGCAGGATATACATTAGATAATCCAAACTTTCAAATATTATATCTAGCAAATGCCGAGTCTATAATTTATGACGAAGATGGTCAAGAAATATATAAAAGCCGCTTTTAACAGTTAAGTTTAAGGCTTTTTTCTTTGCTCTAAAAAGTTATTATTTTTAATATCACTAAATAAAATATATTGGTGATTAATATAAAAACAGTTGGTATTATAATAAGAGAATTTAGGGAAAATAATACTATGTTTATGGGAACAAGAAGTGATTTATTTTCTGTGTTAGATAAGTATAATGTAAATACAATAGGTATACCAATAAATACTGACTATGATAAATTAATAGAATCAGTAAATTTATGTGATGGAATTATTTTATCGGGTGGTAATAAATATCATGAAAATGATTTTAAATTAATTGAATATTTATTAGAAAAAGATATTCCTGTGTTAGGTATTTGTCTAGGTATGCAAACAATGGCGACTTATTTTAATAATTTACAAGAAATAGAAGTAACCAATCATTATAGTAAAGATAAATATGTTCATAAAATTAAAATAAATAAAAATAGTAAACTATATAAGATTCTAAATAAAGAAGAAATAATAGTTAATAGTAGGCATCATACTGCAATACCTTTTACAAATATGTTAGTGTCAGCGCTAAGTAATGATAATATAATTGAAGGAGTAGAACTAGCGAATAAGAAGTTCTTCATAGGAGTCCAGTGGCATCCTGAAAGCGTAAATGATAACAATAGTTTCCTATTATTTAAATCATTCATAAATAATCTTTAAAAGTAATAAAAAATATAGTTTTTCCTGTCTGTTTGTGTTACAATTTATATATACATAATTCAGGAGGTATTTTAAAATGGCGCGTAAGGCAGTAGAACCAAAAAAGAAAGAAATAAAAGAGGATACACTTGATATAACAAGTTTAAAAAAAGAATTAGAGGATTTTGCTCTTGAAGAAAAAAATAATATAATAAATGAAATATCTACAAAGATAGATGAACAAATAGAGTTAAAAGTAACCAAAAGATTAAAAGAAGAAGAAAAGAAAATAAATCGCGGCAAAACTGGTAAGATTATTAGACGAGATATTATTATAATTTTGCTTCTTGCGGTTATAGGCTATTTTGGTTATTGTTTATTTGATGTTGATTATTTTAATATAAGAACTAAAGTAGTTGAAAAACCAAGCAATAGTGATAATAAAAATCCAAGTGTTAAAGAACCAGATAATAATGATGAGCCAGTAGTAGATAAACATGATACGGCTTATTATATTGAAAATTATGGTTATTTAATTGATAACTTATTAATCGAAGATGAAAGTGTATATAGTCTGTTTTCTGATACAACAAAAGAAAATATTAAAAATGAGTTAGTATTAAAAATAGCCTATAAAAACTTACATCAAAGTGGAATTACTATTGAACAAAATATGCTAACATTTAAATCTAGTGAAATGCTTACAACTGCAAGAAAAATATTTGGTGCAAATATTAATGTAACAAATGAAATGTTTAATTATAATAATATTAAATTTATGTTTTATAATGATACCTATTTAGGTCTTGTAGAAGAAGAAACAAATGTGGGACTTTTAACAAGAATAGAGAGTGCCAAAGAAGAAAATGATAGAATAATATTTGATATAATTATTGCTAAATTAACACCAGAAAATAAATTGTTAAATCAAAGTAATGAAGTTGTTTTAGAAGAATATCATGATGAAGATTTACTTAATTTAAAAGATAAATTAACAACATATCAAATATCTTTTGAAAAAGAAAATGATAATTATATTTTCGATAGTATCAAAGCAAAATAAAAAGTAATGACTCAAGTCATTACTTTTAATGTGTCTCATAAAAACTATTAATAGAGACTAAAAGACGTCTTATATTATCCTCCTTAAATGGTTTATTTAATACATCTAATATTGGATAACTAAAGGCCTTTTTAATAGTGTCTTCAGTATCATCTCCTGTAATTATTATTACAGGTATTTTTTCCATCATATTATTTTCTTTTAAATATTCAAGAACTTGAAATCCATTAGTATTAGGCATATTTAAATCAAGTAATATAGCATATATAGAAGTACCCTCAATTTGTTTTATAGCCTCACTTCCATTACTTGCTTTGATAATATTATATTCATTACCTATGGTTTGTTCTATAAAATTAAGCATAATATTAGAATCATCAGCTATTAAAATATTTTTTTTTTCTTCAGTTTCTGACCCTTCAAAATACTCATCAAGTAATTTAGCAATTTTATTTATAGTATCTTGAAGTTCTGTAAAATGGCTCTCGATAAACTCTTCGTTCTTTTCTTTACCAGCCATTTCGTGTTGTAGAAATATTTCTGCTTCCTTCATAAATCCTAAGTATTTTGCTTCACTTTTCGTACTATGAGCAAGTATCCCATAATTTTCATAATCATGATTATTCTTATAATATAGAAGATTATTTAACTTATCATCTAAAGAATCACGATACTCTTTTAAATTCTCATTATAAGAATCCATATCACCCCAGAATTCTAAACTAGCATCAACATCAACCTGATTATTTTTGAGTAATTCAACTTTATTCATTTTTACCTCCCAAATATTTATTTAATACTCTATTTAATTGATAACGATCAATAGGTTTTGATAGATAATCATTAAACCCAGCTTGAATATATTTTTCATCTTGACCTTCAATTGCATCAGCAGTTAAAGCCACAACTGGAATATCAAAACCAGGAATTTCTTTTAATCTTCTAAGACATTCAACACCATTCATCTTTGGCATCATGATATCCATTAATATTAAATCAAAAGTTTGAGTTTCTGCAAGTTCTAATGCTTCAAAGCCACTTACAGCATCCACAATTTTAAAATCATAAGGTTTTAAAATATTATCAGCAACTTTTAAATTTATTTTAGAATCGTCTACTACTAAAATTCGTTTACCTTTGTATAATGAATAATCAATTTGTATTTCTTCACTATTACCCTCAGGCACTTCCATACTAACTATATCTTGTTCTAAAGTAATTCTAAATGTTGATCCTTCGCCATAAATACTTTGTACAGTTATTCTACCACCCATCATTTCAGTTAAACTTTTGGTAATAGCAAGTCCTAAACCTGTACCTTCCGTTGAAGTATTTTTATCTTCATCTAGTCTCTCAAACTTGTTAAACAATTTATTAATATCATCAGGTTTAATTCCTCGTCCTGTATCTTTAACTGAAATATTTAGTATACATTTATTTGAATCAAGTCTATTAATACAATTAACAGTGAATATTATTTCACCACGATCAGTATATTTGGCTGCGTTAGTTAAGATATTTAAAATAACCTGTTTTACTTTACCAACATCACCTTTTAAAACACCAGGTAAATCATCTGAGAAAGAGTTTTTAAATTCAATTGGTTTACTTCCAATACGTGGAATAACTAATTTACATAAACTATTTAAAACTTCTCTTATATTATATTCTTTAGGAACAACGTCCATTTTATTCGCTTCAATCTTTGATATATCTAAAATACCATTTACAATCTCAAGTAGATTATTAGAGGCATCTACAATATCTTTAGCATGATCTTTTGCTTCAACTGATAAATCTGGAGAATCAATTAAGCATTCACTAAAACCTACAATTGCATTAAGTGGTGTTCTAATTTCATGTGACATATTAGATAAGAATTCTGATTTAGCTCTATTTGCTTTTTCGGCTTGATCTTTAGCCATATTAAGCTGCTCAATCATTTTGACATCAGGATTCTCAATGGTAAAATACATTATAACCATTACTAGAGATAATACTGGGTTGAAAAGCAATAACTGCGGTTGCATTGCTTGGATAATAGTAGTAATTGTCATGAATATTAATAAAGTAATAATTGGAATAAACTCTTTCTTTTTAATATAATGATGTGATTTAATCAAACTAAATAACATAAATACACAACATAAAATTATTATCATAAATCCAACTTGAGTAGCTAAACCGGAAGTGTAGCCGCCACCACCTTCTAAAGGAACTTCTTGAATTGGTAATGCAATAATAATTAAACTAATCACTATAGATGCGATAGTATAAATTGTTGATATTTTATTTTTCTTTTGCTCACTATTTATTTTATGATAATTTAATTTATCACATAAGAACATAGTGTATTTTACAATCAAAATAAACCAACAAACAATAAGACTCACAAAAACTTTACTAAAATTAACAAATATAAATCTTATAAATTCGTTATTACTACTGTTGACAGCCAAAATATATAATATTATTTCAGCACATATTGCTAGTAAGTTAACAATAAGCATATTCTTATAAATGGTAGTATCATCATTTACTATTCTTTTTCTGGAAAAGAATAAAAAGACAATTAGACTTAAATATAAGCCAGACATAAAAAGAATTGATATTTGTGCAATCATTAATTCCATAAACAGCCACCTCTATTATAATTATACAATAAATTATCCAAGAAAAAAAGGAGTAAAAACTCCAAAGATTAGATAAATATTATTATGGTTGTTGTAGTCTAAGTGCTCTTAATTGGCCTTTATTATCATAAGACTTTTGTAGACTTACATAATCAACTTTTCCAGCGCCTAAATAAGGTAATTCATCGATTTCTATAACTTCTGTTGGAATTTCAAATTGCGATAACACACCAGAAGTCTTTAATAATTCACTTATTTCTTCAATTGATTTATCAGTTTTGATAAACACTGCATAATCTTCCCAAGAACTTGCTTTGCTTGTGACAATTATAGCACAATCCATAACTCCAGGAACTTTTCTAATTTTTGATTCAATATCATCTAAAGAAAATTTGAAATCAGACCTTACAACAACTCTAGTTAATCTTCCAGTAATATGTAAGTAATAATCACTATCCATCTTTCCTAAGTCTTTAGAATTAAACCATACCGTTCCATCAGGCAGAGTTACATATGCCTCAGCAGTTTCTTGAGGCATACCTTCATAACCCAAGAAATTCGTATCACTATCTTCTAGAATTAAACCTTCCTCATTTAGTCCAAGAAGTTCGTAAGTTTTTGGATTAACTATTCTAATATCGGTACCAATTGCAGGTGTACCAGCACTGGTATTTTGGTTAAATTCAACAGTATTGAATGAAACTGCACCAAGTTGCTCATTTTGACCATAAGCATTACATGCTGGGACTACACAATTCTTTTCCTTCATAGCCTCAGGAATTCCTTTAAAGTATTCTTCATCCATTTTAGAACCAGCGAGCATTATAGCACCTAAACAAGATAAGTCTTTTACCTCAGGACAAGATAATAAAATCTTGAAAAATACAGGTGCAGAGAATAAAACCATTTTAGCATCTTTGTCATATCCATATTTTTCTTTAAATTCATCAAAATGTATTATAGCATTTATCATCTTAGCCCCTAAATCAGGTGCAGCAGTACCACCAATCATTGTAACAGTAGCACCACTAATTAATGCTGTATATAAAGAAGTAATAATACCGATACCAAGTTGCATAGGCATCATTTTTAATAAAACATTTCCGCGCTTTATTGGGTATCCAGTATATAGAACTTTAAGGGCTGCTACATTAGCCTTATAATCTGAATGTTTTATAGGTTTTGGATTACCTGTAGTTCCACTACTAGAAATAATTAAAGAAGTTTTATTTTGTGAATAAGGATATGGTTCAACATCTTCTAATATTTCTCTTCCTTCTTCTAATAATTTGTTAAATGAAATCAAATTATCATTATGAATTTCTTTATCAGTGTCAGTAACAACTGTAGGTAAATTTCCTGGATTTAAGAATGGTGCTGCTCCTAAGAACATTTCATCCATAAAAAACATATCAGGTTTAAATTCCATAACACTATGAGCCATAGTTTCAGGTGCTTTTAAAAAGTCAATTGGTTTTAAAATGGAACCAAGTCCACTACAAGCAATAAGTATTACAGCTTCTTCAACGCCCCCATTTTGTAAAGCCGCAACACGCGAATTCTCACCAATTCCCATATTCTTTAACTTTTTCATAGTTGTTTTAATCATCTCAACTAATTCCCTATGAGTATAAGTTTTATCTTTAACTGGTAAATAAATGGCAATATCATCTAGATGTTCTTCAGCATATCTCATATAATTATTATACATTGTATCATTAACGTCAATCAAAGTCTCAATATCAGGATATCTAACTGCCCAAGGTTTATCAATAAATGGATCACCAGTTAATTTGCCTTCAATCCTTCCTAAATGAATGTCTTTTAAATTCAAGTCTTTAACTATTCTTTCACTACCTTTTCGGTCTAATTTATATTTCATATTTACCTCCGTATAAAAAAACTATATTATATATTTCGACAAAATGCAACAAATTATTGCACTATTAGTATCAAATATGATACAATTATAGCGGTGACTGACAGTGAACTATGATAAAAGCTATGTAGATAAGGCATATGATGCTAAAGAATTAAACGAAAGATTTGTAGCGGATTTTATTCGTTTTCGGAAAGAAAACAATTTAACGCAAGATTTATTTTCTAAATTTTCCGAAGTACCAAGAGAAAAAATTGCTAGAATCGAAGCTGGAATGCATTCTCCAAGTGTGTTAAATCTTTTAAAAATTTTAGGGCCTATTGGCTACACAATAAAAATAGTAAAAGTAGACAATAAAAGGTACTATGAATAAAAGTTGAATAAAACACACAAGTATGTTAGAATATTAGCAATTTAGAAAGGGAAAAACTATGGAATCAGAAAAAATATTTATGAGCAAGGAAGAATACGAAAAGCACTTAGCTCAAATAGACAAAGTAAAACAAGAATTAGCAGATCTAAATATGGGGAGAAAAGATGCCTATGATGCTGGAAGTGGTGACGGATGGGATTCACCAGAATTTGAAGAAATCGAAAGAAGAGAAAGAGTACTATTAGGCATTTTAGAAAGATTAGTTGGCTCTCTACCTAATATTGAAATCGTCGAACGTCACAATGAAGAAGGGGTAGTTGATTTTGGCAACATTGTGAGAATTGATGCAAAATACCCTGATGAAGAAGAACCTGAAGAAGAAATAATGCGATTAGTTGGTGCTTTATCAGAAGAAAAAATTCCTGGTGTTTTTGATGTAACAATGTCCAGTCCTAGAGGCCAAGCAATGTATCGTAAAACCGTTGGCGACGTTTGCAAATATCTTGTAGACGGAGAAATTATCACAGTAACCATCAAAGAAATAGTTCCAACAGACGAATTAGTTAGATAGTGAGCAATATGGGCAAACTTGGTAATACACTTATAATGTTACGCCTACTAGAAAGTGGTAGAAAATATACAGTTAAAGAACTAGCAGAACGTTTAGAAGTTACACCAAGAATGATCAAAAGTTATAAAGAAGAACTAGAAAAATCAGGCATATATATTGAAAGTATTTCAGGAAGATATGGTGGATATATTTATCATAAAGATACCCATAATAATGAGATAGAATTTAATTATTGGGATTGTGATGCTATAGAAAGCATTCTTGATAAATTAGATGCATATGAAGTTGAACGCATAAGTGTTCCTCTTGAGAAAATACGTTCCCTTGTAATCTATCGTGTAGATGAACAAAAAAATATTACGATAGATAAAGAAGATATAAAAAATAAATATACGTTAATATCCAAGGCTATATATAATAAAAGTAGTTTAATATTTAATTATCATAATAAAAAAAGAGAATTTATTCCCTATACTTTTACCTTTTATAAAGATTATGTATATATAACAGGATTCTCTGTAACCGACAATGATATTAAAACTTTAAATCTAAGTATGATAAAAAACTTACATATTAAATAACAAAAAACAAATTGAATTTATATTATATATATGCTAAACTAAATTTAGTAGAGCGTTAGGACATAATGCCTACTTACGAGTAAGATTGGCATTC
>CAYMVR010000004.1:0-14965 GCA_964393945.1 uncultured Muribaculaceae bacterium
ACAGCTAAGGACTTAGGAACTAATAAGGAACAATCAATTACAATCACTTCATCTACCAACTTAAGTGATGAAGAAATCGATAAAATGGTTAAAGAAGCCGAAGCTAATAAAGAAGCTGATGAAAAACGTAAGAATGAAGCTGAAGTCAGAAATGAAGCTGATACCATGATCTTCTCTTGTGAGAAAGCCATTAAAGATTTAGGCGATAAAGTTGATGAAAAAGATAAAACTGAAGCCGAAGAAAAAATTGAGGACTTAAAGAAATCTCTAGAAGGTAGCGACATTGATGATATTAAAAAGAAAACAGAAAGTTTAAATGAAGTAGCAATGCGTCTTGCAACCAAAGTTTATGAGAATGCTGCTAAAAATAATGAAGCCGAAGAAAAAGGTGAAGAAGAAACTTCAAAAGACAAAGATGATGTAGCAGAAGCAAATTACGAAGAAAAATAAAAATAAGGTTCTAGGAAACTAGAACTTTCTTTAGAGAGTTAGGTAAAATAATGGGTTATAATTATAATAAAAGAGAGGAAGTTCCTCAAAAATACCAATGGGATTTAACTTCAAGATATAAATCAGTTGCCGCTTGGGAGAATGATTTAAAAGAGGCTAAAAGTAAAGTTTCTGTAATTAGCAAATATAAAGGGAAGTTATTTGAAAGCGATAATTTATATCATGCATTAGAAGAATTTTATAATTATGAAAATTTAATTGTAAAATTATATCATTATGCTAATTTAAGAAGTGATGAAGACTTAAGTATTGAAATTAATCAAACTATGAAAGAGGAAGTATTAGAAACAGAGTCTTTGTTTATGGAAAACTCTTCCTTCTTTCTTCCTGAAATTATTCATAGTCCCAATTTTGATATTGATGCTTTAATAAAAAGCGATCCTAAGTTAAAACGTTTCAAGCATAAATTAGAGGAGATTGCCAAAGAAGTGGATTATACTAAAGATGAAGAAACCGAAAAAATCATTAGTATTCTAACAAAAGACATGGACTATTATGACAATATGTCCGCAACGCTTTTAAATTCCAATTTAGATTATGGCAAGATAAAAGATGAAAATGGTAATTTAGTACCACTTACTACTGCCAATTATCGCAAATTTGTTACATCCGAAAATCGTGCTTTAAGAAAGAAAGCTTATATTCAAATGAATAAGAAAAGGGCTGAATATGCTAATATAATTGGTAAAAACTTACTGGCATTTATGCTTCGTCATGCGAGCATTGCAAAAATTAGAGGTTATAAAAGTACCAAAGATATGGATTTTAAAAATGATGGTGTACCTATTGAGGTTCATGACGCCCTAAAGAAGAACTCCGAAAGAGGTCTAGACCTATTTAGAAGTTTCTACAGTGTTCGAAAGAATTTATTAAAAGTAAAAGTTTTAAAACCATATGATTTAAATGCTCCGGTTGTTAAAAATGAAAAGAAATATACTGTTGAAGAAGCTGAGGAATATTTAATAAAAGCATTATCACCTCTTGGCGAAGATTATGTTTCCATATTAAAAGAAGGCTTCAAAAATCATTGGATAGATTATATGCCATATAAAGGCAAACAAACTGGGGGATATTGCTGTACAACCTATCCTAATTCTTATAATATATTAATGAGTTTTCATGAAGATTTTGATAGTATTTCCACTATGGCTCATGAAATGGGACATGCAATTAATTCTTATTATACATATCCAAATATTACTATTGAGTATTCAGGATATGATCTATATACTTGTGAAATAGCCTCTTTATTAAATGAAATACTTCTAGCTGATTACGTCATTAATAATGATTTTTCTAAAGATGAAAAAATATCTGTTTTAATGCATATTTTAAGAACGATAAATGGTAATTTCTTTACAGCCATTATGGAGAATGAACTTGAAGATATTGTCTATGAAAAATTAGATAAAAATGAAGTTTTATCTTCTAGCGACTTAAGTAATATAATGGATGATTTAACTAGTAAATATTATGGTAATAGTCTTGATAGAGGCGAATATTTTAAATACATGTGGATAGTTCGAAGTCACTACTTTACACCATGGTACTTATATAAATATGCAACATGTCTATGTGGGTCTGTTTACTTTGCCTCTAAAATATTAAAAGGGGATAAAGATACTCTAAAGACATATAAAGAATTTTTAACTGTTGGTACAGATAAGTTCCCAAATGATATTTTATTAGATTTAGGAATAGACTTAACTAAAGAAAATATTTATAACGAATTATTTGATTACTATGAAAAACTATTAAATAAATTAAAAGAATTAGTGAAAGATGGTGAAAATAATGGATAAGAAAGATTATTATGAGGTCTTAGGAGTTTCCAAAGATGCTACTGATGAAGAAATAAAAAGAGCCTTTCGTCGTTTAGCCAAAACTTATCACCCTGATAATAAACAAACAGGAGACGAAGCTAAATTTAAAGAAGTCGGAGAAGCCTATGCAATATTATCTGATGAAACTAAAAGACGTCAATACGACCAATTTGGCCATGCTGCTTTTAATCCAGGAGGTGGAGCTGGTTTCCAAGGTTTCAGTGCTGAAGATATTGATTTAGGTGATATCTTTAGCGACTTATTCGGAAGTGGTTTCTCTGGCTTTAGTGGCTTTTCTGGTTTTGGTGGTACTCGTGATAATAGAGGACGTGCTAGAAAAGGCGAAGATAGCCTTGTAAATATTAATTTAACCTTTGAAGAAGCTGTTTTTGGCTGTCGCAAAACTATTACTTTAGACTTAAATGAAACATGTAGTAAATGCCATGGCGAGGGCGGATTTAATGAAGTTACATGTAAATCTTGTAATGGCCGTGGAAGAGTTATAACAGAGCAAAGAACTATTTTAGGTTCAATTCAAACTCAAACAACCTGTCGTGAATGTGGTGGTCGAGGTAAAACTTTTAAAGAAATTTGTCCGGAATGTAACGGTAAATGTTATGTTAGAAAGAAAAAAGAAATTGAAGTGACTATACCAGAAGGAATAGATACTGGCTACCAACTAAGAATCAGCGGCAAGGGTTCATCTGGCATAAATGGTGGGCCTAATGGTGATATTTATCTTGAATTTAAAGTTAAGTCTCATCCATTATTTGAAAGAGAAGAAGAAGATATTTACTTAACAGTTCCACTTAACTATGCTGAGGCTGCTTTAGGAACTAAAAAAGAGATTCCAACTTTAACAGGAAATGTAATTCTAGAAGTTAAGCCAGGAACTAGTAGTGGTGAAAAAGTTAAACTAAAAGGTAAAGGTATTAAACGTGTAAACTCTATCGGAAAAGGTAATTTATATGTAATATATAAAGTAGTTACGCCAACTAAACTAAGTATGGCTCAAAAGCGTTTATTAAAAGAACTAGCATCTACTGATTTAGAACAAGAAGATGAAATTAAAAACTTTAAAAAATATTTATAAAAAAGTATCAAATTGGTACTTTTTTCTTTTGTAACAATTGACTTTTAAAATAATAACCGATATACTTTTTATAGTGAGGAATAGGAAATGCGAAGTAAGTACAAAAAAAGTTTAATACTTATATTAATAATGATTGTAATATGTTGTGTTATAGGCACAAACTATTTATTTTATGAAAAGTCAGTTGGTAACGAGATGATTGTCGAAGCTGATGGCGAATTATCAATTAATTATATTAAAAGCAAGAAAATAAGAAAAGATGGATCTTATGAATTTTCTGTAACTAATAATAGTGATAAAGATTTTTATTATGAAATTGCTATCCAAAAAAGAAGAAACTATAATGAAAAAACAACTTATAGTATCATCTCTAGTGAAGCAAATATCAATATTAATAATATCCATTTAGAAAAAAACAAAATGACCCTTGTAGATAATATTTTAATAAGTAGTAAATCAACTCAAACATTTATTATAACGATAAAAGATTTAAAAGATATGAAGTTTGATTTAGCTGTTCATAAAAATAGCGATACAGAAGAGTATTTTTATGCGACAATAATCAAAAATAATCCTGTAAAAAAGGAACCTCAAAGTCAAATTGGAGAAGCATCGACCACATCAGAAGGTTTAATAGAAGATATGGACGACTTTGGTGTAACCTATTATTTTAGAGGTGTTGCTACAAATAATTATGTTAGTATTAACGATAAATTATGGCGCATTGTTCGTATCAATGGTGATGGAACTATAAGGCTTATATTAGATTCTACAACTACTGAGTTAACTAGTTACCACGAAAATAATAATTATGAAGATTATACTAAAACAACCATTTATAAAAATTTACAATCATATTATGAAAATAATTTAAAAGAATACGATAAACTAATCTCTAATAGCAAGTTTTGTAGCGAATTAGAAAGTTCAGGAAGTGATACTAATAAAACCTATAATGCCTATACAAGAATTATAACTAATAAAATACCAACATTCAATTGTCTAGGTGATACAGTTACAAGTAAAATAGGACTAATAACAGCGGATGAAATAGTATTTGCTGGAGCCACCAATAATTCTGAAAATAAGAGCTATTATTTATACAATGATAAAATTGAAACCAACTGGTGGACTTCTAATTTAGCTACTTCTAAGTCAAATTCCTATTATCCTTTTACTATTACTCCAAATGGTAAATTAAATAGTGAGGATTTAGGTTCATCATTTAAGGATTTACGACCTGTTATAAATATTGTCAAAAAGTCAATTGTTACAGGTAGTGGTACTTTAGAAGATCCTTATATTATAAATGAGTAACGTAAAACATTTGTCGAATAAACGTAAAGAATGGAATAGGACTTTTCATAAGTCCTATTTTTTGATAGAATAAAGGTGAGTGGTGATAATATGCAAGTATTAAGTGACATAATTAATTTTATCAAAACATTAACATTTGTTGATATAACTTTTTTCTTTGCAGTTTTATCGCTAATGTTACTTGTCATAACTTTAATCTATTTTATCAAAGAAAATAGCCTTGAAGAAAAAGAAAATAAAGATGATGCAGGTCCCGCTTTTTTAAATACTGAAGATAATGCTGAAAAAAAAACGGAATTAGATAATCTTTTAGAAATCGCCGCATCCCTAGAAAATGCTGAACCTCAAAATAGTAATTTAAACCACTACGAAGAGGAGCAAGAAGAAAAAGCCATTATTAGTTATGAAGAATTATTAAAAAGAAAAAATGATTTTGCTATTAATTATAGTGAAGAAGAAAGTATTGATGAAGATTTAACTATAAAAAAAGTTGATTTAAATAATTTAGTAAATAAAGAAGTAATTGTTCATCCAGAAATAAAAGTATCAGTTATTTCTTATGAGAAAGAAGAAGCTTTTCTAGAAGCTTTAAAAACACTACAACAAACATTAAATTAAACATTAACGGGGGATTTTATGAAATTTAAAATAATAACACTAGGATGTAAAGTAAATACTTATGAAAGTGAATATATGCTAGAGAATTTAAAATGCTCTGGCTATCTTTATGATGAAGAAAATCCGGATATAATAATTATAAATACATGTAGTGTAACTAATATGGCCGATAGTAAGTCCTTAAAAATAGTACGTAGGTCAAGAAGAGAAAATCCGAGAGCTATACTTGTTGTATGTGGTTGTTCCGTTCAAAATAATGATACTCCATATTTAGAATTAGGAGCAGATATTGTTATTGGTAACACCAAAAAAAGTAAAATTGTTGAATTAATAGATAATTATCTTAAAACTAAAAATAAATACCACTATATTACCAAAGAACGCAATTTAGAGTTTGAAAACATGGAAGTAAATCGTTTTACTACTCACACTCGTGCTTTTGTTAAAATTCAAGATGGCTGTGACAATTTCTGTTCCTACTGCATTATTCCATATACTAGAGGAAGTATTCGCAGTAAAAATTTTGAGCGTATAATAAAGGAAGTCAAAACTTTAGTTGAAAATAACCATCATGAAATAGTACTAACTGGAATTCACACAGGTTCTTATAATGATAATGGCCGTGATTTAAGTGATTTACTAGTGGAACTTTCTAAAATTGATGGTTTAGATCGTATTCGCTTGTCGAGTATAGAAATAACAGAGTTAAACGATAAGTTTTTGCGTGTTTTAAAAAATAATCCTAAAATATGCGACCACTTACATATTCCACTCCAAAGTGGAAGTGGTGCTATCCTAAAGAAGATGAACAGAAAATACGATAAAGAGTATTTCAAGAGTAAAATTAAAGAAATAAGAGAAATTCGCCCTAATATATCTATCACAACAGACTGTATTGTAGGCCACCCTTATGAAACTGATGCTGATTTTGAAGAATACATGGATTTTTGTAAAGAAATATCTTTTAGTAAACTTCATGTTTTTCCTTATTCTATAAGAATTGGAACTGCCGCGGCCAATATGCCTCAGGTAAAAGACAGTATTAAAAAAGATAGAACTAAAAAACTTATAGATTTAAGTTCCAAGCTAGAATCTTCATATAATCAAAAGTTTATTAATCAAGAGTTAGAAATAATTACTGAAGAACATTACAAAGATTATACCATAGGTCACACCTCTAATTACTTAAAAATATTAGTAAATGGTGACTTACATTTAAATAGTAAATATCTTGTTAAAATTGACCATGAGGAGTATAATATACTATATGGACATGCTGTTACTTGTTGTAATAAATAATTAAAATAGTAGGTGAGAAAATGGATCACAAAAGTATATTAACAGAGGAAGAAAGAAAAGTTCTTTTAAATAAAAGTAAAAATTTAAAACCTGGCGAAACCATTGAGGGTATTTTAAGAACTAGTGTAAGTATGGATAGTTCTTTACCATACAAAGAAGAAATAGACTTTATAGAAAATAAAGTTATTGCTTTTCCTGGGACTGAATTATCCGGCGATAATATAAGAGGGAGAGTAAGTGTAGAAAGTTTTAAAGCTCATCAAAAGAGTGCAGGTAAGAAAAAGCCCTTTAGTTTAAAAAGGGGATTAGAAGCCTTAAGAAGAAATATTGAAGCTAAAATCACTGATATGACACTATCTATGTATGGCCTTGCCTACAACTTTGATAATCAAGGTCGTGCTTATTTTCAAAATATAGATGGTGATATTTTCTATGTAAATAAGGATTGTACAGGTTGCGTAACTCCAGATAAAGAATATTATTATGAACTAGTGCCAACCGAAACTAGTTTTAAGTTACGATTATGTCCTGATGCAGATACCACTTATTTTGAGTATCTTTACCGTACCACCATGGATTATGAAAGAGCAAAAAGACAAAGTGAGTTAGAAGAAGCTGATCCCTTTAAAATAATCGATTTAGAAATGTATCGAAATAGTAAAGAAGAGGGACCTCGTCGTTAAAAGGAGTTAAAATGAACTACATCAAGGGAAAAATACGAAATATTATATATCAGAATAAAGAAAGCGGCTACGTTGTAGCCATTTTTCGCGTTAAAGATACTAATGACTCCAAGATGGAAGAATATGTAAATAAAACTGTAACTATAACAGGTACTTTTTTAGATATAAATATAGAAGAAACTTTTATCCTATATGGCTCTCCTCTAAAACACGAACGCTTTGGTTTTCAATACAAAGTTGATTCATATAAAAAAGAAGAATTAACAACTGAGGATAGTATTATCGAATTTTTATCAAGTTCCCTAATAAAAGGCTGTGGCAAAAAAACTGCTGAAAAAATTGTTAAAGCCTTAGGAGTAGATGCTATAAAGAAAATTAAAGAAGATGCTAAAGTTTTAGAGGGAATAGAAGGCTTAAATGAAACTAAAATAGAAAGTATACGTTCTTCTTTATTATCTTATTCGGATGCTGATGATTCATTAATAAAACTAAAAGAACTAGGTTTTTCTATACCTGAAGCTACTAAAATATATAAGAAATATCAAGCATCAACTAAATATATAATTGAATCAAATCTTTATGTATTATGTGAAATATTAGATTTTAATAAAATCGATAATATTTTTAGAAAAAACCACGAAGAGTATGATGAGATTCGGGTTAAAGCTTGTTTATTAGAAGCTATGCGCCGCCTTAGTTTTAATAATGGTGACACTTACTACTATGAAACAGAAATAAAAGATGCTTTAAAAAGAGAATTTGACATGATTTTAGATGAAATCATTTATGAAGAAGCAATGTATCATTTAGAAGAAGAAAATAAAATAGTTATTGAAGGAGATTTTATTTATTTAACTGAATATTATGAAGCCGAAAGTGATATAGCCGATAATCTTTTTACTATGAATGCCAATAATATTACACCGATATACGGCTTTGATGAAGAAATAGAAAAATTAGAAGAAGAAAATGGTGTTCATTATAACGAAGATCAAATAAATGCCATTAAAAAGGCTTTAGAAAATAAAATAACTATTATTTCTGGTGGCCCTGGAACTGGAAAAACAACAATAATAAATGCTATTGTAAAGTTATATATCAAAATGCACAATTTTTCACCAATGGAAGTATTAAGTAACATTGCTCTTATTGCGCCAACTGGTAGAGCTAGTAAAAAAATGAGCATGTCAACAGGCTTACCAGCCATGACTATTCATAGATATTTAAAGTGGAATAAAGATACCAATAACTTTGGTGTTAATGAATTTCATAAAACCACAGAAAACCTTATTATCGTAGATGAAATGAGTATGATAGATGTCAATTTATTTAATGCTTTGTTAAAGGGCATTAAAACGAACGTCCAACTAATACTCGTTGGTGATGTTTTTCAACTGCCATCAGTTGGCGCGGGCCTTATATTAAATGATTTAATTGAAAGTGATTTATTTACATTTTGTCCTTTAGAAAAAATATATCGTCAAAGTGATAACTCATATATTCCATATCTTGCTTTAGAAATAAAAAACAAAGAATTATCTGAAGATTTTAATGTTCAAAAAGACGATTATAACTTTTTAAGTGTTGATAATACTCATATTAAAGATATGATAAAAAAGATCTGCTATATGAGTTTAAAAAAAGGCTTAAATGAAAATGACATTCAAATTCTAGCACCTATGTATAAAGGAGAAAATGGTATAGATAACTTAAACATTGTTTTACAAGAACTATTTAATCCCCATGATTCAAAAAAAGAAGAAATAACAATTGGTGAAGTAACTTTTAGAGAACACGATAAAGTTCTCCAACTTCAAAATAACCCTGATTGTAATGTTTTTAATGGTGATATAGGTTATATTAGTAAAATTAAAAAAGGTGGAGGGAAAAAAGATATATTAATCATTGATTTTGAAGGCAATAAAGTTGAATACACTAAAGAAGATATGTACCAAGTAAAACATGCCTATGCAATTACAATCCATAAAAGTCAAGGAAGTGAATTTCCTCATGTTATACTACCAATTTCTAGAAATTATTATAAAATGCTATATAATAAACTAATATACACCGGTGTATCTCGAGCCAAAAAAAGTCTCATAATTATTGGTGAAGCCAATGCTTTTATGATGGCAGTTCAAAACGATTATGCTAGTACTAGAAAAACCTCATTAAAAGAAAAATTAGTGCATAAATTTGAGTATACTAAGCCATAATAATATTGAGGTGGATAATATGAAGAAAATGATGGTTGGAAGCATGGTTGCTTTTGCTTCAGGAATAGGTATGATGGCATATGCTTTAAATAATAAAAAAACAAAAAAGAATGCCACAAAGTTGGTTAATAATGCTATGAATATAGCAAATAATAAATTAAATCAAATGAAATAAATACTAAAACATTTTCTTAATAAAGGAAATGTTTTTTCTATTATTCTTTACATAAATTTCTGGTAATGCTATAATAAACGTCCAAAAGGAGCAATTAGTATGCCTATTGATTTTAATAATGCGATTGATTTATTTATGGTTTATGATATTTTAGGAGATACCCTAAGAACAGGACCATTATTATGGTGTGTTGATAGAGAAATACTTGAAAATATTAAAGACCACAGCAATGACTTAATATTAATATATAGAATTTTAGAAAGATATATGCCTAGTTATGTTAATTCTAGAAAAGTAACAGATTATATGATGTTTCATGATTTACCAGAGGCAATTACTGGAGATATAACTAAATTTCAAGGTGTTACAAGCAAAGATAAAAAAAGAGTAACTAAAGAGGCAATTGATTATTTACAAAGACGATTTGGTGAAATTATCAATTTAGGAGAATTAATAAATGGATTTGAAAATAGAGTTGATATAGAAGCTAAAATTGCCTCAATGATTGATAGTGCTCATTCAGCGACAACTTTTATTAAATATGAAAGTGAAGGGAGTATTAATGAAAATGATCCCCAAGTTTTATCAAATTTTAAAGATTATCCCTTTGTAATGGAAAAACTTGCTGCAGGTTATGACGCTGCTGAAATATTTTATGATTACCATGTATCGGCTATTAATATCAGTGATGAGGAATGTCAAAGATATTCTATTAGTAGATTAGATGCTGATAAAATTACAGAAGTTATTAAGGGGTTTTTAACAGCTATGATTAATAGAAAAAGAAATAATACTCTCCTAAATGTAACTGATACATTTCCAGCTACCGCAACAGAGTACAATCCAAAATTTAAACGTCAATAAGTATTTTCTTTTTTAAAGAGAGCTTTTAAAATGTTTTGTATTTTTCTATTCTTTATGATAGAATACTACATACGAAGAAAAGAGGCATAATATGAAAAATGATTTATCTGCTAAAATAGGAGTAAAACTTTTTCCCAATAGAGTAAAAGATTTATCCGCTAAAGGTTATAAGTATAGAGTTATATCAAGTACTAATAGTGCTACTATTGAAGAATTAGATTTTAAGAATCTAGATGCTTTAGCAATAACTAATTTTTTTGCTCCTATTCTTACAGAAGAAGAACAACAATTTTTATTAGAGCGTTTAATTGCTGCGACATATACTGCTAAAAGAACTGGCAAAAACAGATGGGACTCATTATCTGCTGAAACTATTGTAAAACAAGAACTATATCATAGAGGAGAGAATATTGACTGTGGAGCCTCTGATATTTTAGCAACACCTAAATTACTCGCAGAATTTGAGTTAACTCCTCCATTTAAAACTTTAGCTATATGTGATGAATATAATAATGCTGTGGTAATTCTTGAAGAAAGCGATTTAATAGTTTTGACTAAAAGAGACGACCTTATAATTCGCCACCGCGGATATAAAGAAACAGCTTTAACAGAGGAAGAAATAGCTAATTGTGCAGCAAAACTATTAAGTAGAATAAATGAAAGAATTGAAATTAATAACTATGCTGGTCCAACTAGTAGAGCCAGAACAAATTTTTATAATTAGAGAAACAAAAAAGTCGATAAATTAATCGGCTTTTTGCATATACTTTTTTAAGTTTTCTTCCAACTCAAGACAAATAGCTTTATCCATATTATCTATCTTTTCCCATTTATAAGGTATATTTAAACTTTTATATTTTGATATAGCCATATTATGATAGGGAAGAAGTTCAATTTTTTGAATATTTTTAATTTTTTTTAAGAATAAAGCTAAATCTTTAATATAATCTAAGTTATCATTATAACCTGGAATAATAACTTGTCTAATCCAAACAGGCTTATTGCTTTTATTTAACTCTTGGATAAATTTTAAAGTTTCTTCCATTTTTTGACCAGTTAAAACTTGATACTCACTTTTATCGGTATGCTTAATATCTAATAAAACTAAGTCGACTAAAGATAATATTTCACTATATTTTCCAACACCAACCCCCGAGGTATCTAGAGCAATATTAATAGAATGTTTTTTTAATTTTTTACAAAGATCTATAATAAAATCAGTTTGTAAGAGAGGCTCACCGCCAGATAATGTAACACCACCATCACTACCATAGTAATTTTTAAATCTAAGTATCTTTTCTACTAGTTCGTTTGCAGAAATAGAAGTGCCCTCCATTTTCCAAGTCTCGGGATTATGACAAAAAAGGCAACGTAATTTACATCCTGAGAAAAATATTACTGTGCGAATACCAGGGCCATCATTTAGACCCATAGATTCAATTTTATTAATAATGCCATTCATTATAATTTCTCATGGAAAGTTCTTGAAATAACTTCAAGTTGTTGTTTTTTAGTTAAACGATTAAAGCGTACTGCATATCCTGAAACACGTATCGTAAGGAGAGGATATTTATCAGGATTTTCCATTGCATCAATTAAAGTTTCACGATTTAAAACATTTACATTTAAGTGATGTGCTCCTTGCATAAAGTATCCATTTAATAAAGTTACTAAATTTTTAATTTGTTCATCTTGATCACTACCAAGAGCATTAGGTATAATAGAAAAAGTATTAGATATACCATCCTTGCAGCAACTTGCATAATCAAGTTTAGCAACACTATTTAAAGAAGCAATTGCGCCATTTAGATCCCGTTCATGCATTGGATTAGCACCAGGAGCAAACGCAACACCAGCACCTCTTCCATCAGGGGTTGCTCCAGTTTTAGAGCCATATACAACATTTGAGGTTATCGTAAGAACTGACATAGTCACCTCAGCATTTCTAATAGTGGCATGAGACTCAAGTTCTTTATGGAAAGTATCAAGTACTAATTTTGCTATTTCATCAACTCTATCATCATCATTTCCATATTTAGGGAAGTCTCCTTCAATATCAAAGCCAACAGTAACACCATCTTCACGTATTGGTTTAACTTTAGCATATTTTATCGCTGATAACGAATCTGCAACTACTGAAAGCCCAGCCACACCATAAGCCATATAGCGGTGTACAACTGAGTCGTGTAGAGCCATTTGAGATGCCTCATAAGCATACTTATCATGCATAAAGTGAATTATATTCATGGCATCAGAATAAATTCCAGCGACTTTCTTTAAAACTTTAAAGTATTCTTCTAAAACCTTATCATAATCTAAAATTTCATCATGATTTTCTGGAATACCATCTATAACTTTAACCTTTTTTATTTCATCAACTCCCGCATTTAATGAATATAAAAGGGCTTTTGCAAGGTTACATCTAGCACCAAAGTATTGCATGTCTCTTCCAATCCTCATTGCTGATACACAACACGCTATCGCATAATCATTCCCGTAAATAGGACGCATTAAATCATCATTTTCATATTGAATAGCATCAGTCATAATACTCATTTTAGCGCAATATTTTTTAAATGTTTCGGGTAAAGCCTCACTCCATAAAATAGTCATATTAGGCTCTGGTGCTGGATCTAAATTGGCGAGTGTATGAATTATACGATAACTAGTTTTAGTAACTAGAGTATTATCTTTATCTTTCATACCACCAATACTACAAGTAACCCAAGTAGGATCTCCAGAGAATAGTTCGTCATACTCAGGAGTTCTTAAATGTCTTACAAGGCGAAGCTTTATAACAAATTGGTCAATAATTTCCTGAATTTCTTCTTCTGTTATTTTTCCATTTTTTAAATCTCTTTCAAAATATATATCAAAAAAAGCATCAACTCTTCCTAAACTCATGGCAGCACCATTGTTTTCTTTTACACTAGCAAGATATCCAAAATAAGTCCATTGAACAGCTTCTTTTGAATTAGTCGCAGGTTTTGAAATATCATATCCATAAGTTAAAGCCATTCTTTTAATAGCTTCCAGTGCTCTGATTTGCATAGAAATCTCTTCACGTAATTGAATAGTTTCTGGATTACTAAAATCATGAAATTTTGTATCTAAATCATTTTGCTTGTCCTCTATTAAATAATCAATACCATAAAGAGCAATTCTTCGATAATCACCGATAATTCTACCACGACCATAAGCATCAGGTAGACCTGTTAAAAGCCCAGCGCTACGACATGCTCTGATTTCTTTTGTATAAGCATCAAATACACCTTGGTTATGTGTTTTTCTAAACTCATTAAAATAATGATCAATTTCTGGATTCATTTTATATCCATATGCTTCAAGTTCACTATAAACCATTCTGATACCCCCATAAGGATTTATAATTCTTTTTAAAGGGGCATCTGTTTGTAACCCAACTATAACTTCATCATCTTGGCTTATATATCCCGCATCAAATCCATCAATTGAACTCATTTTATTAAGTTCTATGTCTAAAACACCTTTTTTAAGTTCTTCTTTAAGTAAATTTTGAGAAATACTCCAAACTTTCTTAGTTTTATCTGTTGCACCAACTAAAAAAGCATCATCACCAGTATATTTATTATAATTTAGAAGGATAAAATCTTCTACATCAACTTTACTACACCAGTTGCCTTCCTTAAATTCATTCCAATATTCTTTCATTTTACCATTCCTTTCATATCGTACATCAAAAATTATAACATAGACAGTAAGATTTAAGCAACTAAAAAGAGGAGTAAATTATAATATTGCTAACAGCCTTAAAATATGCTACGATATAAATATAAAATAATGAATAAAAGAGTTCCATTCGCCCTTAAAACACGTGATTTATAATGGCTACTTGACAAATCGAGAAAATGTGCTATAATATTTCACCACAAAGCGAAGGAAAGAGGTTGACAGAATTGAAAAAGAGAAAAATCATAAATATTCGTCCCAAAACTGCTGCACTAGCTTTAACTTTAACAACAATATTAGGGGGACTAGGTTTAATTAATGCTCATGCTGAAGAAGCAACACCTACAAAACCAACTGATTTTGAAGAACCAAAATATGCGCATGGTTTAATAATTGAAGGTGAAAAACAAGTTACTAATTTAGTAAATGGTTTAGAATACGAAATTGAAGACGTTGAAGAAGCTTCTAAAAAAGAAGTGATAAATGTCTATGGTGGAGGTTTTATACCTAGAACCATAATTACCGAAGATGAAAATGAAGTAAAAGAAGGAGAACATACTCATAAACTAGGTGAGTGGGTTGCTGTAAACGACGTTTTTGAAGAAAGTTACTGTCCCGAAGATGGAACTCTAGTAGGTAGAAGAAACCATTTATATCAC
>CAYMVR010000004.1:15065-18287 GCA_964393945.1 uncultured Muribaculaceae bacterium
TCCTCATCAGGCGGAGGTTCATCTAGACCAACAAATCCAGATAAACCAGTACACACTCACTATTTAGGAGAGTGGGTATCATTAAATGATGATTTAGAAGCAAGTTACTGTCCCGAAGATGGTGCCTTAGTTGAAACAAGAGCTCATAAATATACAGCAAACACTAATACTGTTTCTAATCATGATGGAACTCATACTACTACTACAACTTATACATGCAGTAACTGTAATCATGTTAAGTCTGAGTCTAAAACTGAAACCAGCACTTGTGATTACAACAAAATAACTTATGATGATACTTATGAATATGGCAATTGTGAATGTGGTGATAAACATACTATTGGAACCCATAAATTAGATAAAGGTACAATAGATGCTACTAATACCTATATTACATATTCATGTACTAATCCTGGCTGTGGATATACTAAAACAGAAAAATATACTAAACCAGGACATATTCACGATTATGGTGAAACTAAAAATAGTTATAGTGCAACTGACAACACTCACCATACTCACACTGTTTATCAAGAATGTACCGCAGGTGACGATACTAAGATTATTTCTAAAACGACTGAAGGATGTATCTTTGGTTTAACAAATACTTCCGTAGTTGATGGTAAAACAATTGAAACATATACATGTAAAAATAACTGTGGTAACTCTTATACTAAAGAAAAAACTGAAACAACAACTCATACACATAAATATGGTGAATGGCAAAATAATGGTAATAATGAAGTTCAATATTGTATTGAACCAGGATGTACAAACCCTGTAGATAAAAAATTTAAACCTCATGCTTGGGGCGAATGGAATACAGATCATACTAAAAGAGAATGTACAACATGTACTGCTACAGAAACTCATGCTCATACCTTTGGAGCAAATACTACAAAATTAGAAAAAAATGGTTCAACTAACCATGATGTTGTAACTATCAAAACTTGTACCGATAATACTTGTAATTATAGCGAAGAAGTATCAAGAACAACCGAAAATTGTAGTTTTACTAAAACAATCGCTGAAACAGATACAACAATTACTAAGGAATGTGCCTGTGGCAATACTTATGTTGAAAATAAGACAACAACTCATACTCACAATTATGGTGTTTGGACTGATAATGGTCAAAACGAGATAAGACATTGTATTGATACTAATTGTACTGTACCAGGTGGTGCTTCTGAAACTAGAGATCACACTTGGGGTGAGTGGAATAGTGATCATACTAAGAGAAATTGTACAACATGTACTGCTACAGAAACTCATACACATGATTTTAAATCTAAAAATACAAATACACCAAATACCAGTGGTGAAAATGGTACTCATATCCATATTGTAACAAATGAATGTGCTTGTGGCCAAACAGTTGAGGTATCAAGAGAAGTTGAAAATTGTGTATTCACAAAAGGTGAAGAGACAACTAACGAAGTAACTGGTGAAATTACAACAACATATAGTTGTGTATGTGGTAATTCATACCAAGAAACTAAGACACCTACAACCCATACTCACTCTGGAGGAAATCTTCAAGAAAGAAAAGGAACTGGTGATACTTGCTATATAACATACAAAGTATGTGATACATGTCACCAAGAATACGAATTATCAAATCATGGACATGATAAAGTCTTAAATGGTGATGGTGATTATGAATGTACAAAGTGTGGCAAAGTATTCAATGGTCCAGTTCAAAGTATTGCCTCTACTAATACATTAGGCATAGATGACGAAACTAAGAAATTACTTGAAAAATCAGATGAAGAAGCAAAATTATTACAAGAGAAAAGTGATGCCGAAACAAATAATTTATTAGCAGATTCTGATGCTGAGGCTCTAGCACTAAAACAAAAATCAGATGAAGAAACAAGAAGACTTCTAGAAGAATCTGAGGCTGAAACCAAAAGATTATTGGAAGAAAGTGCTAAAGAAACTGCAACGTTATTAGGCACTGATAATGATGCTCCAGATATTACAGAAGAAGAAACTGAAGATTTAACAAATAAAGAAATAGATGCAATTATTGAAGAAACAGATAATGCTATAAAAGAAATAACTGATAATGCTGATGCAAGACTTGCAGAAGCTATGGCAAGTAACAATGCTACTGATGAAGTAATAGATACAATCATTGAAGAAACAGATAAAGCTATAGCAGATATTTCTGAATATGCTGATGCCAAACTAGCAGCATTAATTGCAAATAGAAAAACTGTACTTGTAAGAGCAAGAAGATCTTATAGATAGGAAAAGTGGTGAAAGAAATGAAAGAGGGTAAAAAATGGTATCAATCATTTAGCAATTGGTTACTTATCATTGGCTGTGTGATTTTGATTCCGATATTAGTGATAAATTTATGGATAATGTTCCAATCAAAAACCAATAGTGATAAAGTTCCTAGTGTTTTTGGATACAAACCATTTATTGTCCTATCAGGATCAATGGAATCAGACATTCATAAGGGTGACTTAATAATTACTAAAGAGTATGATCCGACAAAATTAAAAGTAAAAGATGTTATCGCATTTAGAGATGCAGAAAACACTGTCACAACTCACCGTATCATTGATATCGTTGAAAATGATGGTGAAAAGTATTTCATCACTAAGGGAGATAATAATGATACTCAAGACTTAAACTTAGTATCATTAGATGATGTCGAAGGTATTTATGTATTTAGAATCCCAGGAATTGGTTCTATGATGGATAGTTTATCTAAACCAACTACTATTATGGTTCTAGTATTCATGATTACCGCTGCTTTCGTAATAGGTTTCATGATATCTAATAAGAAAGAAAGAGACTTAGAACGAAAAGAATTCTTAGAATATAAGATGATGAAAGAAAAAGAAGAAAAGGAAAGATTAGAAAGTGAAAAGACCAAGAAAACGAAGTCTATAAAAGCTGAGGAGAAAGGAAATTCCCCTAAAAAAGAAACTGGTAAAAAAAGTTCTACCAGCACTTCTAAAAAAACTAAATCTAATAAATAGATTTAGACATAATTTTGGTAAACTCTTTCTTTATAGAGAGTTTATATAGATAGGAAGCTATTAATCTTCCTGTGCATAGTACTATGCATAAATTGCAAAATTATACCAAGGGGGAGGTGAAAAAGAATGAAGAATAGAAAAGCATTAGCATTAGGTGGTTTATTAATGGCTGTAGCTGTAACTGCTTACTCAGTAAGTGGAACTTATGCAAAATATATCTCTA
>CAYMVR010000005.1:0-17275 GCA_964393945.1 uncultured Muribaculaceae bacterium
AAAAAAGAACTTAAAAAAGTTCTAAATTAAATCTAATTCTTATAATCTATTTGCAAATTAGAAGTTAAAAAGCTAAGTTCTAGAATAGAATGACTAGGGAGATTAAATCCTATAATTTCTACTTGATCATTAACTTTAATATTTTCGTCAATGCTAATTAAAGTATAATCATTTTTAATATCTTTAATATTATAATATTTATCATTTATAAATACTTTATTAGTATTTAAACCATGTAATAATCCCATTGGAATAACACCAATATATTCATTTTTAATTTTAACAATTTTTATAATAGTAGAGTATACTTCCAAAACAGGACTTAAATTAAAATTGTTTTTAACAAATAATTTTTTCTTGCTAGTATCAATTCCATAAATAGAATTATCAAGAAGTATAGCATTAGACATTTTAATTTTGTTTTTATCAAGTTCATTATTTAAAATAACTAGTTGCATCTTTTTTAGTGGTTCCACAATATATTTAAAATCCATATAATTATTTTCGTTAACTTCCGCGATTACCCCTAAAATATTAATGTGAACCATATCTTTAATATCTTCTATCATATCCGCAATTTCAATCTTAGAAGATATACCATCAAGACCTAATTTATCAATTTTAAAAATCATTTCAAATTTATCTTTAATTTTTAATTTTAAGATATAATCAAATACATCTTTACTTTTTATCACGATTATAGCATCATTTAAAATAAGGTCAAAAATATTATCTTCATGAACTGGACCATCATAAATTATTTTAACTTTATGATTATATTTTCTAATTTCTACAACATCACTAAAGTTTATTGTATAAAAATATTCAAATTCATCACTAATATATTTAATAATTCTCATTCCGTGAAAAAAAGCATTATTACTAACATTTAAAATATAAGCATCATAATTATAATTATTTTTAAATTCTTTTATATTATTAATTAAACTTGATTTTCTGACAATCGCATAATTTTTAAGTTTCATTATACCACCCTTATTATAATTGTAACAGCATCTATCTCTTAAGTCCATAAAATAAATAAAAAGAAATGTAAAAAAGTGCAATTTCTTTCCAAAACCATTGATAAAATGCCTTATTTTTTGGTATACTCATTAATAAGAAGGTGTATTATATGGCCAAAATAGTTGAATTAAAAGCAAGAGAAATTTTAGATAGCAGAGGAAACCCAACAGTAGAAGCAGAAGTGGTATTAGATAATGGTATTAAAGGAATCGCATCAGTACCAAGTGGCGCATCAACTGGATCGAGAGAGGCTCTAGAATTAAGAGATAAAGATTCAGCGAGATTCCATGGTAAAGGTGTCTTAAAAGCAGTTAATAATGTTAATACTATTATAAGACAAAATTTAGTTGGAAGAGATTTAGAACAAGTAACAATTGATAAACTATTAATTACTTTAGATGGAACACCTAATAAAAGCAAACTAGGAGCCAATGCTACTCTAGCGGTATCCTTAGCATGTTTTAAAGCAAGTAGCAAATTAGAAAATAAAGAATTATATGCTTATTTAAGTAGTGGTAAAGTAAGTATTCCAATTCCAATGGTAAATGTTATTAACGGTGGAGCTCATGCTGATAATAGTTTAGATATTCAAGAATTTATGATTGTTCCTGTTGTTAAAACAATGAAAGAACGTGTGCGAGTTGCTAGTGAAATATTCCATACTTTAAAAAATATTTTAAAAGAACAAAAACTAAGTACTGCGGTAGGGGATGAAGGTGGATTTGCACCTAACTTAGAATATAATACTCTAGCTCTTGATTTAATTATGGAAGCTATTAAACGTTCAGGATACACGCCAGGTAGAGAAGTTTATCTAGCCCTTGATGTTGCTGCTAGTGAACTTTATAAAGAAGGAAGTAAAACCTATCGTATTGATAATAAAGACTTAACAAGTGATGAACTAATTAAATATTATGTAGCCCTAGTAAATAAATATCCTATCTTAAGTATTGAAGATCCTTTTAATGAAGATGATTTTGAATCTCTAGCTGTTCTAACGAAATTAATAGGGGAAAAAGTAATGTTAGTTGGTGATGATTACTTTGTAACTAATGTTAAATATTTAGATGAAGCATCAAAACTAAATGCTGGAAATGCTATTTTACTAAAGGCTAATCAAATTGGTACCGTAACTGAAATGATTAAAACGATTTTACTTGCCAGACGTTTAAATTATAAAATGATTATATCTCACCGTAGTGGTGAAACTGAAGATACATTCATAGCAGATTTTGCAGTAGGTTTATCGCTACCATTTATCAAAACTGGTTCAATGTCTCGCGGAGAACGTATTGCTAAGTATAATCGTCTCATGAAAATAGAAGAAGAACTTATGCATAAATAATAAGTGTAAACCACTTATTTTTTTCTTTAATATATAAATAAATAATGATAATATTATAATAGGGAAGAAGAGTGATACTATGTTTATTGGAGAAAATCCTATTCATATTACCGCAGGCGCAGATATTGCACCTTTAGTTATAATGCCAGGAGATCCACTTAGAGCAAAATACATTGCTGAAAATTTTTTGAGTGATGCAAAACTTGTAACTGATATTAGAAATATGCTAGGATACACTGGAACTTATAAAGGAACGAAAGTCACAGTTATGGCTCATGGTATGGGAATGCCTAGTGCTAGTATTTATGTTTTTGAACTCATACATTATTTTCATGTTAATAAAATCATTAGAATTGGAACTTGTGGAGCGGTAAGTCCAAAAGCAAACGTAGGCGATATTATTTTAGCAAAAGAAATTTATTCAGAATCTAACTTTGCATATACATATAATGATTATGTTGGTAATGTTGTAGCAACAAATGAAAAATTAAATAAACAAATATTAAAAACAGCAGATGATTTGAGTTTAAGTATCCATTATGGAATGACTACAACTATGGATGTTTTTGGTCCTTATATAGATTATGAGCGAGTAATAAATCGTATCCCATCTTCATATGAAATATTAGGAGAAGAAATGGAAGCATTCGGTCTTGCTCATGTAGCTAATTCTATGGGAATATCCTCAACTACTTTAATGACTGTTGCGGATTCTAAATATTCTAATGTTGTTTTATCACCAATGGAAAGACAAACAAAATTAAATAATATGATTACTCTCGCTTTAGACTCAATTATAAATTAGAAATTTAAAAGAGGTTACAAGAAACTTCTTTTTTCTTGTAGAAAAACTTGCAACTAGTACCCAAAATATGGTATAGTTAAATAGAATAGGAAAGTGGGTAGAAAAAATGGAAGTTATATTTAAAACAATGGAAGAGAAAGACATTCCGGCAACACTTGAATTATGTGATTTATGTTTTAATGAAAAAAACGATTATGAATATGCACATAAAGTATATCTTGAAACTATGCATGATGAAAATAATATTTATATTAATGGCGAAGTAGATGGCAAAATTATTGCTCATGCTAAACTAACAATTATAAGAACAATCTATAAACCAATGGAAACTTATGGAATGCTCAATCACATATGTGTTCATCCTGATTATAGAAGACATCACATTGCTACCTATCTTCTAGATATCTTATTTAAAATTGCTAAAGAAAAAAATTGTGTTGAAGTAGATTTATGGAGCAAGAATTTTAGAGAAGCAGCTCATGCTTGTTATAAAAAATACGGTTTTGAATTATTAGAAGCAGGATTCTTTTCTAAGGAGTTATAGTATGAAAGTTGATGGTATTTATATAGGAGGATGGTTTCAAAGAACAACATTACAGCTTAGTGAAATATATGATTTTTTGAAATATGGAACTTCCCAGTTAAAATTAGATAAAAATAAACTTATAAAATTATGGGAAAGTTTAGATATTAATCGCGCTATTGGAGTTCAATATAAAATAGAGGGATTAGAATGTTTAATATATACAACAAATACCAACATTCAAATTAAAATATTTGAAGATGGTTTAATTACATTACATAGAGCAGATGTTTTAGATGCAACTTTATTTAAAGAAACAGAATTTCTAGCAGAATATTATGAAACCAGACTTAGTAAAATGATGAATTATTTATTTAGTTTAGGCGCACCCGTTCCTAAAGAACTTGCTAACATAAAAAATGTCTATCCATATTTTATTGTCTTAAATAAAGGGACAAAAGAAGACGTTGATATGTTAATTTCTAAAACTGAAAATCAAAGGTATTTTGAATATTCTAGTGATTTATATGATGTAGAACGTGGGGATAAGTATTATTTTATTAACAATAAAAAGAATTCTACTGCCGAAGTAGAACGTTATATAGAAGAACAAATATTTATCAGAGAATTTAAAGGACAATTGCATAGATATTTAAATCTTCATCGAATCATTTGGGAAAGAATAGCCGACGTTAAAGAAAATGCTAACATAAGTGGTAAAGAAATAATTAAATGTAGTAATAAAATAGATGGTTATGCTAAAACAGTTAACTTAATTGATGGACGTATTAGCCAAATGAGTTGTTATTTAAAAACAAGAGAAAGACTAGCAAAAGATGATGTCGCTTTAAGGGAAGCACTAGATTTAATAGGCTATAAATATGAAACATTAGGAAATACCTTAACATATATGAAGGACTTATGGCGCATGACGAGTAATTATGTTAATAGTGCTGCTAAGTTGTTCAATAATTTAAAATCTGATGTAACTAATCAGTCAATTGATAATTTAACGATTGTAACGTCTATGGGAGTAGGAGCATCTTTAATTGGTTTATTTACTAACTCTGAGCCAAGTTTTAGCATATTCGGTTTTATCTACTTTTTCGTTTTAGCAATAATAGGATTTACAATCAATAAAATAATGTCTACTATTGCAAATAAACGTAAATATGAAATAAATGATATCGAATACGATAAGAATATAAAATGAAAAAGAAATTTACGCAAGATATAGGATTTCAAATATTACTATTTTTAGGGATATTTGGTTTCTCAATTGGCTTATTTAGTAATTTTAGAGAGTTATGGATGAGCACTAATGGTATTGATACTACTTCAATTAGTCGAATAGTTGGCATATCCTCAATTGTTACAGTTTTAGTTTTATTATTTTTTACAATAAAAGTTAATACTAACAAATTAAAACATGGTATATCCGTTTCATTAGTATTAAAATTAGTTACTAGCACTTTATTAATATGTTTAAATGATTCCCAGGAATATTTTTTGATTAAATTTGTCATGTTTTTTGATATAGCATTTACCGAATTAATATTATCAAGTATTTATCCTTTTATGATGAATGTTGCTAAAAATGATGTAGCATACACTAAAAAAGGAGTAGTAGAATCAATTACAAATAAAATCGGCTTTTTATTGGCATCAATTCTTTTAGGGCGCGTTATAGGTAAAACGACAATTGATTATAATTTTTGCTTTTTATTATCAGTTATATTTTGTTTTCTAGCCTTTATTATATTTATAAAAATAGATATTAATGATTCTAAAGATGAAACCCCACTTGACATAAAAAAAGCAATTAACTATTTTTGGCATAATAAAAAATATATATACTATTTAGGAGTAATATTTTTAGGAGGGGCTTCCTGGTGTACAATGCTCGGAATGCCACTTTTAAGTATTACGAATAATTTAGAAATATCATCACAAGTTGCTAGTTTTCTAGTTTTAGGATTAGGCATTATATCTAATATTTTAGCTATATTAGTAGTTAAATATTTTAGCTTTAAAAATGATCATATTAATTTAATATTTAAATATGGTATTAGATACATATTATATATTTTAGTAATAATATTTGGAACAAAAGAAATGTACTTAATAACAATAATTTACTTACTGTTAAGTGATTGTCCATATGGCTTCATTCTAAGTGCTAGGTTTATTCATGAAATAGATGAAGAATATTCTCTTTTATTAGTCGTACTAAAATATTGTGCTAACCTTATGGGTAATGGTCTAGGAATCTTAATATGTGGTTTGACTTTCAATCTGGAATTAAAATATATAGTTATACCAGCTTTAGTTTTAGGATTAATTCATTATATAGCTGTTAACTTACTTATAAGAAAACGCTAGTTAAAAGCTAGTGTTTTTTTAGTATAATTATTTTTCTTTTGTATAAAATATAATTAGCACTCTCTATTGACAAGTGCTAATTGATGCGCTATAATATGCAAGGAAAGGGTGATTAAGATGTATCCAAATAAAGAAGAAAATGAAAATGTTTTAGAAAAATATGGTCGAGATATAACAGAATCAGTTAAAAATAATAAAATTGATCCGGTAATAGGTCGAGATGAAGAAATAAGAAGTATCATTCGTATATTATCAAGAAAAACGAAAAATAATCCCGTCTTAATAGGAGAGCCTGGTGTAGGTAAAACTGCTATTGTTGAGGGACTTGCTATTCGTATCGTAAAAGGTGATGTACCAAGTACTTTAAAGAATAAAAGAGTATGGTCTCTTGATTTAGGTGCTCTTATAGCAGGTGCTAAATACCAAGGCGAATTTGAAGAAAGATTAAAAAAAGTTCTTAAAGAAATAGGAGATTCTAATGGTGATATCATTTTATTTATAGATGAGATTCATATGATTGTTGGCGCAGGAGCAGGAGGTGGAATGGACGCAGGAAACTTACTTAAGCCAATGCTTGCTCGTGGTGAAATAAGACTTATTGGTGCCACCACTTTAAATGAATACCGAAAATATATTGAAAAAGATGGTGCCTTAGAGCGTCGTTTACAAAAAATTCAAGTAAATGCTCCAAGTGTTGAAGATACAATTACTATTTTAAGAGGAATTAAAGAAAGATTTGAACTTTTCCATAGTGTTAATATTAAAGATAATGCGCTAATCGCCGCCGCAACTTTATCTGATCGTTATATAACTGATCGTTTTTTACCAGATAAAGCGATAGACTTAGTAGATGAAGCCTGTGCTACAATAAAAATGCAAATGGCGAGTGTTCCAACTGAGTTAGATACTTTAACCAGAAAAATTATGAGCTTAGAAATAGAGCATGAAGCCATCAAGAAAGAAAAAGACGAATTATCTATCTCTCGCCGCACTGAACTTGAAAGTGAAATATCTAAATTAAAAGAAGAAGAGAGTGTTATGCGTTCTAAATGGGAAGAAGAAAAAAGTTTAAACGACGAAATAAATCGTAAAAAAGAAGAATTAGAAAGTGCTCGTTTTAAACTAGAAACAGCAGAAAACAATTATGACTTAGAAAGTGCTGCTAGACTTCGTCATGGCGAGATTCCCCGTCTTGAAAGTGAGCTTGAAACTTTAAGAAGTAAAATAGATACTTATTTATTAAGTGATACTGTAACTGATGAAGATATCGCTCGTATTGTTGCCAAATGGACTAATATACCAATTGATAAACTAGTAAGTGGTGAACGAGAAAAATTATTAAACTTAAAAGATAATTTAAAGAAAAAAGTTATTGGTCAAGATACTGCTGTAAATGCTGTAGCTGAGGCTATCATTAGAGCAAGAAGTGGAATTAAAGACCCAAATAGACCAATTGGTTCCTTCATTTTTATGGGTCCAACTGGTGTAGGTAAAACTGAACTTGCTAAAGCTTTAGCTTATGAGTTATTTGATGATGAAAGGCACATGGTTCGAATTGATTGTTCAGAATACATGGAAGCCTTCAATGTGTCTAGACTTTTAGGGGCTCCTCCAGGATATGTCGGATATGACGAAGGAGGAGAATTAACTGAGGCTGTAAGACGTAATCCTTATAGTATCGTCTTATTTGATGAGATAGAAAAAGACCATCCTGATGTTTTTAATATTTTACTTCAAATATTAGATGATGGTAGAATTACAGATTCCACAGGTAAGTTAATTGATTTTAAAAACACGATAATTATTATGACTTCTAATTTAGGTAGTGAATATATTTTAGAAGAAAGTGATGAAGCAAATACCAAAGTTATGGATGCTTTAAAAAGAACATTCCGTCCGGAATTCATTAATCGTATTGATGAAGTCGTAATCTTTAATTCTCTCGGTCGTGATGTTGTTTATAGTATATTAGATAAAATCATCAAAGAAACCGAAAATAGACTTAAAAATATCAATTTGAAAATTGAACTTACAGATGAAGCTAAAGAATTTATTATTAATGAAGCCTATGAAGAGGCATATGGTGCAAGACCAATAAAAAGATATGTAACTCATAATATTGAATCATTAATCGCTGATAAAATAATAAAAGATGAAATTAGCCCTAATAGTAAATTAGTGATTGGTGTTAATGATAATAAATTAGTTATTGAAAAGTAAAAAAGCCTAGAAAAAAGGCTTTTTCTATTATTACAGAATAATTAACAATTATGTTTTGAGTCATTTATCCTTTACAAAAAGCGTAATATTTAATATAATGTCTATAGTCGTATATTAAAGAGGTGTTTGATTAAATGACTAAAAAAGCAAACGTTGAATTTGAAAATTTAGTTAGTGATATATTAAATAATGAATATTTTAAAGAAACAAAACACGATTTACATCATGGTACAAGTAAATACGAGCACTCTATTAGAGTAGCCAAATTAAGTTATAATTTAAGTAAATTATTTAAAGCTGATACAAAATCTGCCACTAGGGCAGGGTTACTTCATGATTTCTTTTTTGGAACAAGAAAAGAAAAAGCCGAAAATTCATATTTAAGACACCCTGTTACAGCATCAATAAATGCTAAAAAATATTTTAATGTTAGTGAAAAAATGGCAGAAGATATTAAAACTCACATGTTTCATCATGTTTTAATAAAAAAAATATTTCCATTTATAAATAGAAAAGAAAAAGTCAGTATTAAAGAATTTAAGCCAAAATCTAAAGAAGGTTGGATAATTTGTTTTTCTGATTTATTAGTATCTATTATGGAATGTGAAAGATTTCAATTTTCTTATGTAGCTAATGTAACTTTAATATTAGTATTTAATATGATAATGTTCAAAAACTAATAAGTCTAACAAGACTTATTTTTTTTAATAAAAATAATCTCCTAAGAGACTATCTAAAATAAATAAATACAAATATCGCGAGTAATACACAATAAATTGAGAATTTCCATAACTTACCTTTTTGAACTAAAGAACTTAACCATTGATAAGTAAAGTATGTAACTATAAGAGCAGAGGCTAAACCACAAAGATAAGGAACTAATAAAGTAGATATTGCTCCTGAACTAATAAGATCATTAACCCCAAGAATCATTGTTGCAACACTTATTGGAAAGTATAAAATAAAGGTATACTTAAGAGCAGTCTTTCTTGAAAATCCACAAAGTAGACATGCCACTAATACAGTACCACTTCTACTAATACCAGGCATAATTGTAATCATCTGTATAATACCAATTATAATCGCATGTTTTAAAGTAATATCTTTATCTTCTTTATTCCCATTTTTATTTCTAATTAAGAATAACATCAATGCTGTAAATAAGAAAGCAAATCCTAAGAAAGTAATATTTTGTAATTTTTCTTCAATCACATCCTTAAGTAAGAAACCTATAATTCCAACAGGGATAGTAGAAACAATAATATATATACAATACATAAATTTACTTTTAGTTAAATCTCTTTTTTCTTTGTTAAAAATAAAAGTAAAGAAAGCCTTAATTAAATCTATAACTTCTTTTCTAAAAATAAATAGTATTGCTAAGAAAGAACCAAAATTCGCTACTATTTCAAAATTAAGATCATTAAACATATTTGTATTAAAGATATTTTTAAATAAGAATATATGACCACTAGAACTTATAGGCAAAGGTTCTGTAAAACCTTGTAATATTCCTAAAATAATATAAATTAAATAATCCATTATCATCACCTATATAATTATATAATATTTTTTCTAAATAAGAAATAAAATAATAAGGGGAAATAAAATGATAAAGCTATTTTTATATATAATAGGTATTATCTTAACAAGTATAGGCATTTTCTTTACAATATTATATTTAAATTTATTAACAATAGGGTATAATTTTTTAGACTTTGTTAAATTTATTAGTAGTAAACCAATTATATGGTGTATGATAATTGGCCTAATATTAATTACTATATCTTTAGAAAGGATTATAAAAAATGAATTATTATTACGACATCATTTTAAATTGGAATGAATTAGAACCTTATGCATTTTATGAATGGAATGAATCTGACTATTTAGAATTAATAAAAAAGATTCCTTATATAAAAGTAAGCCATAAAACATTTTTAGAAATATATGAAAATAAAATAAAAATAGATTCTGTTTTCCTAGAAAAAATAAAAGGAAAAACTCTAATAGGTGGAAATAAAATAGATAAAGTTGATTATGCTCTTTTGCTAACTGATAATAAAAATGTTTTAGCGCTTGAGTTTAATGATAAAGGTGAAAGTATAAGTAGAAGTAATCTTTTAATTGATGATGAAGTAAATGCTTTAGAAGTGGCTTATTCTCTAAAAGAAACCGACTTAACATACATAGTATTAGAGCATATTCCAGAAAAGAAAGATTTAAGACAAATTGGCGAAACAAAGAAATTTATTACTTTAGAATTAAATAATTTATATAAAAATAAAGAAATATCCAAACTTCGTTATTTATATTATGAATATAAACAAGTTAATTGTGAAGATATAAATGAAATTTACGAAACCTTAATGGAAGATTTAAAAAATGGCTTTAAAGAAGAATTTCTAAAATTATATGATATTATTAAGTTATCATACCACAAAGTATAAAAATTTGTTATAATACTTCTGAAGTGAAGTGATTTTTATGAATATGCCCGATTTAAAAAGTGCTAAAATAAGAAGTGATAAAAAAATAATGACTAAAAGAGCATTGAATCTTAAAAGTGATAAATTTATAAATAAAAAGTATTTTATTAAAACTTATGGATGTCAAATGAATGTTCATGATTCTGAAGAGATAAAAGGAATATTAGAAAACTTAGGATTTACTGAAACTACTACTTTAGAAGATTCCGATATAGTTGTTCTAAATACATGTGCTATAAGAGAAAATGCTCATGATAAAGTATTTGGTTTTTTAGGAAGAGTAAAACATTTAAAAAGAGAAAAACCTGAGTTAATTGTTTGCGTTGGAGGATGTATGCCCCAACAGACTAGTGTTACAAATCTTCTAAAAGAAAAATATCCTTTTGTAAACATTGTTTTTGGAACTCATAATATTAATGAATTAGGAAAATTAATATTAGAAGCAAGTAACAAGCAAGAAATAGAAGTTTATTCTATTGAAGGCGATATATATGAAGGGATGGAATATATTCGTGATTCCAAGTATACAGCTTGGGTCAATATTATGTATGGATGCGATAAATTTTGTACTTATTGTATAGTTCCATATACTAGAGGTCGTCAAAGAAGTAGAAAGATGACTGACATAATAAATGAAATAAAAGAATTAAAAAATAATGGTTATCAAGAAGTAACTTTATTAGGACAAAATGTAAATGCCTATGGTAAAGATTTAGGATATGATTACGATTTTTCGCTTCTTTTAGAAGAGGCTGCTAAAACTGGTATAGCTCGTCTTCGTTTTGTCACATCTCATCCTTGGGATTTTACTAGTGAGATGATAAGTGTTATTGCCAAGAATGAGAATATCATGCCTTATATTCATCTTCCTTTACAAAGTGGTAGTACGAGTATTCTAAAATTAATGGGTAGAAGATATACTAAAGAAGAATATTTAGAGTTATTTCATAAGATAAAAAATGAAATACCGGGCGTTAGTATAACAACCGATATAATTGTTGGTTTTCCAAATGAAACAGAAGAAGATTTTAATGAAACGTTAGAAGTAGTAAATGAGTGTCAATTTGACGGAGCGTTTACATTTATATATTCACCACGTGAAGGAACACCAGCCTCAAAAATAAAAGATAGTATAAGTATTGAAGAAAAAGAAAGACGTTTAGAGAAATTAAATGAAAAAATAAATGAGTATAGTTTAATGCACAATAAAGAGAACCTTAATAAAATCGTTAAAGTTTTAATTACAGGACCTAGTGAAAAAGGCGAAGACAAAATGTGTGGATACACAGAAACAATGAAGTTAGTAAACGTAACAGGGGCCCAAAATGATATTGGTAAAATCATCGAAGTTTTAATTACGGATGCCAAAAGTTTTAGTTTAGATGGTAAAAAAGTAATAAAAGTAAATAATTAATAAAAAAAGACTTGTCGTAAGAGCAAAAATGTCTTATAATTATAATCAGTAAAATAGGTGATAATAATGGGAAATGGTTATAAGATTACACTAAGTATATTAACAGTTTTGATATTAATAACAATAGCGGTAGGGACAAGTTATTCTTACTTTTCTGTAGTGGGTATTCAAGAGGATGAAAATATTTTAAATACAACTTGTTTTAATGTAACTTATGAAGATTTATCTACTTCTATAAATTTACAAAAAACATATCCTATGACCGATACTGCAGGACTAGCCTTAACTCCTTATAGATTTAGAATTACTAATACTTGTGAGGCAGGAAACGCTAATACTAAATATGTTGTAACCCTAAATACTCTTACAACACCACAGACAACTATTAATACAACTTATTTAAAATACAGTTTAGATAAAGATTCAGTAAAAGGAGCAGCAACTGCTTTTCCAACTACAAAATATGATTTGAATCCAAATATAGTAAGAGATGAAAAAATTGAAAATAGTTATCAAATAGCAGTTGGTGAATTAGCACCTGGTGCATCAGCAACATACGATTTGCGTTTATGGATTGATAATATTGATGTTAATTGTACTATTGCTGAAGATGGAACTCAAACTTGTGATAAAGATGTAATGGGTAAATCATTTACTGGCAAAATACTTGTATATAATTATATGTAACTTCCATATGGAAGTTTTTCTTTTCTTAAAAATACCTCTTTTTTGTTCTGTAAATATATGGTAAAATACGATTAAGAGGTGAAAAATATGATTAAAAAAAATATTGAAGAGTTTAAAAAATTTATAGCAAGAGGAAATGTTATAGATCTAGCAGTAGGTGTTATTATTGGAGGCGCTTTCTCAGCTATTGTAACTAGTTTAGTAAATAACATTTTAACTCCTATTCTTGGTTTAATTTTAGGTGGTGCAGATTTTTCCAATTTAGCAATAACATTTAAAGATACCAGAATTGAATATGGAGCATTTATACAAAGTGTCATTGATTTTCTTATTGTTGCCATTTGTATTTTTGCATTAGTAAAATTTATTAATAAATTAATGCATTTAAAAAAGAAGGAAGAAGAAAGTAAAAAAGAAGAACCAAAGAAATCTGAAGAAGTTATCCTTTTAGAAGAAATTAGAGATTTATTAAAGAATAATAATAAGCCTTCAAAAAAGCAAAAGGAATAAAAATGATATTATGTATAGTAGGTCCAACTGGTGTTGGAAAAACTAAGTTGAGTGTAGAACTTGCTAAAAAATATAATGCTATTATTGTAAATGCGGATGCTACTCAAGTATATAAAGAAATGAGTATTGGAACAGCCAAAATAACGGAGGCTGAAAAAGAGGGAGTTCCTCATTATTTATTTGATATAGTAAGTGTTGAAGATAATTATACTGTATATGATTATCAGACTGATGCTCGTAAGATTTTAGAAGAATATAAAGATAAAAATATTATTTTTGTTGGTGGGTCTGGTTTATATATTAAAGCTGCTTTTTATAATTATGTCTTTGACAAAAATCCTGAGACTACCAATAATTATGAAGAATTAACCAATGAAGAACTTTATAAAATGGCTAAAGAGAAGAGCCAAAGTATTGATATACATCCCAATAATCGTAAAAGATTAGTAAGATTTTTAAATAAAGAGAACACAGAAGAAGTAGATTGTTTCCCTTTATATGATGTAACATATATTGGGCTTACAACGGATAGAGAAAAGTTATATGAAAAAATAAATAATCGAACAGATAAGATGTTTAATGATGGATTATTAGAAGAAGTAGAATACTTATATAAAAATCATAAAAATACTAAAGCATTCAATACGGCGATTGGTTATAAAGAATTTATTCCTTATTTTGAGAATAATGCTACCCTAGAGGAAGTAAAAGAAACAATTAAGAAAAATTCTAGAAATTATGCCAAAAGACAATATACGTGGTTCAACAATCAAATGGATATTGAATGGTTTAATGTAGATTTTGACAATTTTAATAATACGATAAAAGATGTAATAAACAAGTTAGAAAAATAAAGGATGGTATTTTTTTGAACAGAATAATTAAAAATGTTCTAGATAAACTAGAAAATAAAGGATATGAAGCTTATATCATTGGAGGATATGTAAGAGATTTATTAGTTGGAAAGAATTCTTATGATATTGATATATGCACGAATGCCACTCCAAGAGAACTATTGGGAACATTTCCAAATAGTTCTTCCAAAAACTTAGGGGGAATATCATTTAAGATCAAAGAATATCATTTTGAAATAACAACCTATCGTGAAGAAATAAAATACGAAAATAGAAGACCAATAAAATATAATTATATCGATAATTTACTCTTAGATTTACAAAGAAGAGATTTCACGATTAATGCAATATGCATGAATAAAAAAGGCGAAATAATTGATTTAATAAATGGGACTAAAGATATTCAAGATAATAAAATAAGGATGATTGGTAATCCTACCATCAAGATTAAAGAAGATCCCTTAAGAATCCTTCGAGGAATTAGAATTGCAACGGTTTTAAATTTTAATTTAGAAAGTAGTTTATATAAAGTAATAAAATCAAATAATGAAGAAGTTTTAAAGTTATCTAACACAAGAATTAAAGAAGAATTGGATAAGATATTATTATCAAACTATCCAAAAAGAGGTTTAAACTTATTAAATGAACTAGGTATTTCAAAACTTCTTGGTATTACAGATTACGAAGAATTAGTTCCATTAAAAAGTTTAGAGGGAATGTATGCTCAAATTAAGATCAATTATAAATTACCTTTTACAAGAATAGAAAAAAATAATATATCAAACTTAAAAAAGATTTTAAAAGGAAATACTATAACTAAAAAAATAATATACCAGTATGGACTATATTTATGTTTAACAGCATCTGAAATTATAAATATTAAACAAAGTTCTATTAATAAGATGTATAAAGAATTAGCCATTCATGATAGAAGTGAAATTGATATAAAAGCCGAAGATTTAATAAAATTAGGTTTAAAAAATCAAAACATAAGTAAAGTTTTTAAACATATAGAAGACTTAATAATAGAAGATAAACTAAAAAATAAGAAAAATGAAATCATAAAGTATTTAAGTAATAAAATCAAATAATAAATATTTAATTTTGAAAGAAGAGATTAATAAATGGACAAGACGCTATTTGAATGTAAAAAATATGTAACTACATCAATTTTTCTAAAACAGGCATTAGCTTTAAAACTATCATTAGAAGAATTTATCATGTTAACGTATTTTGATAATGATTATAACAGTTATTTGAATATTGAAAGTGTTAGTGAAAATACAGGTTTAACTATTGATGAAGCATATAGAATTTTTAATAATCTTGTATCAAAAAAATTAATTTCTATTGAATCAACTAAAGATTTAGAAGGAAGAATGATTGAAAGAGTAAGTCTTTCTAATTTTTATGAAATGATATGTGAAGAAAAAAGAGCCGAAAAGAAAGATAGTATTAAAACTGATATATATAGCAAGTTTGAAACAGAATTTGGCAGAACTATTACTAGTATTGAATATGAGATAATTAATGCTTGGTTAGAAAAAGGCTATAATGAAGAATTAATTGAAGGAGCCTTAAAAGAAGCGGTATATAATGGCGTTAAAAATTTAAGATATATTGATAAGATATTATATGAATGGAGTAAAAAAGGTTTCAAAAATATGCAAGACGTAAATAAACATCTTGAGAACAATGATAGTAAAAAAGAAGGAAAGGATTTATTTGATTATAATTGGTTAGAAGATGATGAATAGTAAAATTTTAATTGAAGAATTAGATAAGTTATTTCCAGACGCTAGATGTGAACTTAATTACACAAAAGATTATGAACTTTTAATAGCGACTGTCCTAAGTGCTCAATGCACAGATAAACGCGTCAATAGTGTAACCAAAGTATTATTTGATAAATATAGTTTACAAGATTTAGCAGATATTAATTTACCTGAAATTGAGAGAATTATTAGACCATGTGGCTCTTACACTAAAAAGGCTTATTATATTAAAACTATTGCTACTAGATTAATAGAAGATTACAAAGGTACTGTACCAAATAATCGCGAATACTTAGAAAGCCTACCTGGTGTTGGTAGAAAAACATGTAATGTAGTTTTATCCAACCTATATAACGTTCCCGCTATCGCTGTTGACACTCATGTAGCAAGAGTATCTAAAAGACTAGGATTTGCTAAAAAAACAGATGATGTTTTAACAATTGAGAAAAAGCTAATGAAAAAAATTCCACGTGAAAACTGGAGTAGAGTTCATCATCAATTAGTGTTATTTGGAAGATACAAATGTAAAGCTTTAAAACCGGATTGCCGTGACTGTCCATATATAACTTATTGCAAAGAAAAAAATAAAAATATATAATAACTAAAGGGGAATTGGTTATGCAAAAAATATTTGAGTTTTATAAAAGATTTAATACTCTAGCAAGTGTTCTTAGAAAAGGCTGGATTATACGTAATGTCTCTGATCCAAGAGGCGAGGATGATATGCATCATACTTTACAAACTATACTTCTTGCTGATGCTATAATACGAGAAAAAGATATAAAGGGTGTTAATCTTTTAAGAGTTTTAGAAATGCTTTTAATTCATGAAATAGGAGAGTCTATCATTGGTGATATATCAATGATTGCAGATGATTATAAAGAGAAAAAACAAGCAGAAGCAGCCGCCGTTAAAGAGCGTTTATCATGTTTAGGTGAAGAATTAAGAGATTATTATTTTGCTATATGGAAAGAATTTGAGGTTCATGAAACACTTGATGGCCAGTTTGCTTATTTTATCGATAAACTAGACGCTGTATTTAAAGCGCAGAAATATGATGAAGAATATAAAACTGGTGGCACCTATTTTAATGATTTTTATCCGCATGCTTTAGGAATACTTGAAAATAATGAATTTGTTTCTTTAATGCGAGAATTAAAATTATAATTTGAGATTTAAAAAAATACTCGTTTTAGAGTATTTTTATTATGAATTAAAACCTTGTGATGTTAAAAGATTTTCAAA
>CAYMVR010000006.1:0-16570 GCA_964393945.1 uncultured Muribaculaceae bacterium
TGTCTTATACAAATTGTTATGTTGAAATTATTTCTTTGGGTGCTAATATTATTCACAGCATTAAAGTTATGAAAGAAGCTATGGAACATAATGGTCCAGCAATTATCCTTGCATACTCTCCGTGTATTGAACATGGAATAAAAACAGGAATGTCTCATTCTATAGAAGAAGAACGTTTAGCAAGTGAAGTAGGTTATACTTTATTAATGCGTTATAATCCCATAGAAGAAAAACTTTATATGGATAATAAAGAGCCTAAATTCGATGAATATGAAAAATTCTTAGATAATGAAACTAGATATAATGCTTTAAAAATAAAAGACAAAGAGTTAGCCCAAATCTTATTAGAAAAACAAATAGATAATGCTAAAAAAAGATATAAATATTATAAAGATTTAAGCGAAATAAAAACTCAAGAATAATCATTCTTGGGTTTCTTTCTTTTTCTAAGATATTTTTGTGTTTTCAAATTATATTTATTAATCATCTTATCTTTTTTTAAAAGTTTTTCTCTATTTTTTAATAACAACAATCTCAAGTGTTCAATATAATTATTAAATTCATAATCTCGAGATAATTCAGGATATTTTAGAAAAACTTGATTTTGTAAAACATTTAAAAAATTAATATTTTCTTCAGTTAAAGCTATGGCTTCATAAAAAGCATGAACTCCTTTTTTTATATGTTCTAATAAAAATGGTTCAAATGCCACCGTTTTTCTATTTAAAATAGCTTGAAATGACTTTAGATGACGATTAGTAAATATTCCCATTGTTAAATATAATAAATATCTATTATTTAAAAAAGGTAGTGATAAAAAAGTGGATAATTCTAAAGATTTAATCGCATCTTGTAATTTCTTTTTTAATAGTTCTTTTTCAATTTGTTTGGCTCTTTCTGGTTCTATGTAATCTAAATCTTCTAAATGATTGATCATATATTGTTGTAAATTATTTTGGTCATTAAGGTATGAATTTTGAAGCTCTAGCTCTAATTTATTCAGATTATCTTGAAAAATGGCCTCATTTAAAATTTCTTGTTCCAAATATATATCTTTTTGCTTTTTATTCTCTAGAGTATTCTTTAAATCAACTAAATCTTTTTCTTTTTTTAGAATATTCTTTTTTTGTTCTGGAGTTAAGTTCTTTAATTTTAACTTTTCAATTAAGTCTAATAAAATTTGAATTTGTTTTTCAATAGCTTGATAATCTTTATCTTCTAATTCCTCTTTTTGATTTTCTAATTCCCATTGTTTTTGAACGTCTCTAATTTGTTTATCTAAATCTTTTTCTTGGTAAGTATCAAATGGCAATATTTGCTCTACAATTTCTGGTTGAACTTTATCTTGCTGAAGAGCCTGTTCTTCTATAATAGGAGCTTGTGCTGGAACTGGTTCCATAACCACTTCTGGTTTAACTTGTTTATCCGAAGATGTAATAGGGGGTATATCTAATTTTTCAAATGCCTCTCCATAACTACTAGAAGTAACAAAATCATCAGCATTGGAATAAGAATCTTCTAAGATTTCTAAAGTATCATCAGTTTTAATTTTTGGCTCTGGCACTGGTTCGTAAACTAAAGGGTCCACCACTGGAACTTGAGTAGGTAAAACTGCTTCGGGACTTTTTGGTATATCATCTAAAACAATTGGCTTTGGTATAGCAACCTCGTCAATGTTAGTTTTTATTTCCTTCCTTTTTTCTTTAAAAAAAGTGTGAGGATTAAAAGTTGGATAAATAGTTTCTGGATCTCGCTCGTAAATAAGTGGAGTTATTACAATTTTTTCATTATCACTACTATAATTTTGCTCTAATTTCAATTGATTTTCTAAATCATTTCTAACTAATACACGAATATTATCTTGAAGTTTTTCTCTAGTATCAATTATTTGCTTTTCTATTCTTATAGTTAAAGTTGGAATAAGGGTTTCTTGTAAACCTTTTATATATTGTTCTTCTTTTTTAGTTAAAAATTGTTTATCTAATTCTAACTCTTCACAGAGTATTGTTTCTATTAATAAATCTATTTCATCATTAGTTATATCAAAATGGTAATTATTTGGCATAAAAGTTAAAACTTCTGGTTCTTCATCTTGAAATTCCGAAAAATCTTTTATAGATATATCTTGTTTTTCTGGTTTCTCTTTTATTTTTTCTAAAATTTGTGATTTTAACTCTTGATTTGTTTTTGGCCCTTGGAATAACTCTACAAAGAATCCATAAATAATAGTTAAAAGGGTTTTTAAACTTGTTAAGAGAAAATTTAAAAATCTTTTTATTAAATCTGATAATTTATCCATACGCTTCACCATCTTTATTTTATCAAGAAAATAATGAAAATACAAAATATACTTTCTTTTTTTAACAAAAAAACGAAGCTGCCCCCTGAAGACAGCTTCTTAAAAGAATAAAAAGGGGTTGACTAGTGTGATACTAGCACCAATTCGCCTTGTTAAGTGAATTGGTAATTGCTATATTAAAGTATAAAAGCCTTTTTGTCAACACTTTTTAAGAAAAAATTAAAAAAAAGTTATAATTAATTTACAAAGGGGTTGTAGTTTGTTAAAATGAATATAGAAGGTGGACGAAATGATACTAAAAAAACCCTATGCATTTATTATAAAACATTTTAGAATAATTCATTTACTTTTATTAATTCCTATGCTTTATTTAATTTTTAAAACCAAAGCTATGGTATCATTTTTTAGTACTTATATCATAAATGATTATACTCTAAATTTTAATACTATATTATCAAGTTTATCAAGTGAATATATTAATATTTTCATGTACATATCCGTTTTATTAATATTGATAACATTTATTATAATGTCTATTTTATTACAACAAAAAGAAAAGCCAACTAAATTTTATAATATTAGTATCGTTTATTATATTTTAATCTTTATTTTAATTACGGCAAGTTTTAATATTTTTAATAATATTGAAAAAAATACTATGGATGATGTTGTAATAAGATTAGTAAGAGACGTAGGATATATTATTCATTTAAGCCAGTATATATTTGTCATATTTACCTTTATAAGAGGAATTGGCTTTAATTTAAAAAAATTCAATTTTAAAAGCGACATTGAAGAGTTAGAAATTAGTAAAGAAGATTCCGAAGAATTTGAGTTTCTAATTGGAAAAGATACATATGCTACCAAAAGAACTATCAGAAGATTTTTTAGAGAATTAAAATATTATTATTTAGAAAATAAATTTATTTTTACTATCATTATTGTTATAGGTATATGTATTCTTGGAACAACCTTATATATGAATAGAGAAGTATATCAAAAAGTTTATAAAGAAAATGAAACATTTTCGTATGGTTATTTAAATATTAAAGTAAAAAATAGTTATATCACTAACTTAGACTATAATGGAAAAGTAATTAAAGATGATAAAACTTATGTCGTATTAAAATTAGAAGTTAGAAATAGATATATTGATAATAAAGATTTCAATTATGGAAATTTTAATTTAAAAGTTAATAAGCAAACAATATCACCTAGTATTGAACTTGGAAATTACTTTAAAGATTATGGTCTTATATATAATGGTGGAACTATAAAGAGTTTATCAACAAGTGAACTAATCTTAGTTTATGAAATAGATAAGTATTTAGAAAATGCCAAAATAAAATTAAGTGCTTATTCTCATTATGATAATACCCCTGGTGGTTTAGGCGCCGTAAATAAAGAAATTAATATTAAGCCCAAAAAAGTTAGTAAAAAAGTAATAGAGAATACAGTCGGTATTGGGACTAATGTTAATTTATCAAATACCAATCTCGAAAACACTACGGCTACAATATTAAAATATGAAATAACAGGCAGACATGAATTTCAAGTATGTAAAAATGAAAATGAATGTGTAACAAATGCTATATATGTTGATTATGGTAAAGATGTAAATAAAACGCTCCTTATCCTAGATTATGACTTAAAATTGGACCCTAATAGTTCTTATGCTAAAGCTAATCGTGATTATAAAACTTTTTTTGAAGATTTTCTAGAAATAAAATACACATATAATCGCAAAACATATAGAAGTAGAATAAAATTATTAAATCCAGAGAATTATCAAGATAAACTTATTATGAAAGTATCTAACGATATATCAAGCGCTAGTAATATTGAAGCCGTCATAACTATAAGAGATAGAGCATATCATTTTAAATTGAAAGATTAGAAGAAAATTTGACAAATTTCTTCTTTTTTGATATTATTAATTATATTTTTTTAGAAATATTATGGGGTTTGTTTATATGGATACAATTAAAGTTGAAGAAAGATTAACTAATTTATCTAATATTTTAGGGGAAGATTTAAGTCTTGCTAAGGTTTTATTTGCGGAAACTTCAAAACGTTTTAGTCCTGAAGAACAAGAAAGAATAAAACTTGCCTTTAAATGTGCCAATGACCTTCACCGTGGTCAGATGCGAAAAAGTGGAGAGCCATATATTATTCACCCTGTAAGTGTTGCCTTAATTACAATATGCGAAATGCATTTACGAGACCCTGAATCTACTATTGCGAGTCTTCTTCATGATGTGGTTGAAGATACTAAAGCATCTCTTGAAATGTTAAAAGAATTATTTGGCGAAGAGGTTTCAACATTAGTTGATGGAGTATCTAAAATTAAAAATATGAATTATACATCAAAAGGTGAAGAAAAACAATATAATGATTGTAAACTTCTTCGAACTTGCGCTAGTGATATAAGAGAAATCATGATAAAAATTGCAGATCGATTACATAATATGCGAACTATGATATATAAAGGAACTAAAGAACAAATTGGGGCTTATGAAAAAATCAAAAGTTGGGGTTTAGATATTGAAGACTTAATTATTGTCCCAAATTCTAAGCAAATTGAAAAATGTACCGAAACTTATGCTCTATTTGTTCCTTTAGCGGATAGAATAGGAGCTTCTAAAATACGTGATGAATTAACCCATCTTAGTTTCATGTATTTACAAAATGGAGCATTTCATGCTTGTAAGAAAAATTTAGAAATATATAAACATCAAGAAGAACCAAATGTCACCGCTTTAGCCTTAGCACTAGGTCGTATATTAGGAGATATTGACCATGATATACATATCAGTTATAGAAGTCTATTTGATATTTACACAACACTAAGAAGAGGAAAATTAAAGATTAATGACTTACCAAAGTTAGATAATCTTGTCTCTTATGAAATTGTTGTTGATAATAAGGATGATTGTTATAAAGTTGCCAATCTCCTTGGAAAAAAATTAATTATGGCAGCTAGCAGTGTTGATTATATATCATCTCCTAGAGCAAATGGTTACCGTGCTATCCATTTATATATAAAAGATAAAAATGGGAAAACATATTGTATTAAAGTATGCAGTCGAAAAATGAAATTAGTAAATGACTATGGACTTGCAGCTTTAACTGAAATATACCCAGACAAAACAATGTCTGATATTCAAAAAGAATTAAATAAAAATAATGCTTTTGTGGCAACTCTTCAAAGTATTGAAAGATTATCAAAGGATAATGCTAGTTTCTTAAGACATGTTCGTGAAGAATTATTATCTAAACAAATCGAAGTATTAACAAAAGATCATGAACGAATCAGCTTACCACGTGGTGCGACAGCCTTAGATTTTGCTTATAAAATCCACACAGATATTGGTAATCAAGCTCGTGAAGCCTTAGTAAATGGTTCAGTCTCACCTTTAGATCGTGTTTTAAGTGATGGTGATGTTGTTATGATAATTACTAATTCTCATCAATATTGCCAACCTCAAGAATATACTGATTTTGTGAGAACATATACTGCCAGAAAAAAAATCAGAGAAGGCATAAAACGTTCTAATACTTTAGTAAGAGCAAAAACTGAAAATTAAAGTTCTATATTAAGAACTTTTTTCTTTTATTTCTTGAAAATGCTAGAAAGATAAAGTATAATTAACTTATAAAATAGGAGGGAACCATGAGAAAAATAATTGCCAGTTTAGACATAGGTACTAGTACTATTAAATTAATAGTTGGTGAATTTATTAAAAATTCGCTCCATATTCTATGTGTTTCCGAGACACCAAGTCGTGGTATTAAAAAAGGATTAATATTAAATATAGATGAATTAATACCTGTATTAAAAGAAACATTCCATAATGCTGAAGAAATGTTAGGTATACCTATAAAAGAAGTTGTTTTAGGAGTTCCGGCATATTTTACTGAGAGTATTGTATCTGTTGGCACAAGTACGATTACAAGTGAAGACCATGTAGTAACATATCAAGATTTAGTAAGAGCCATGCATTCTGCTAGTTACAATAAAATTGCCGATAATAGTGAACTTATAAGTATAATTCCAACTAGTTATAAAGTAGATGATGAAGTAGTTAAAAATCCTATAAATATGATAGGACATGAATTAACATTAAAAGCCGTATTGATTACTGCTTCAAAAAATAATATCAACAGTTTTACGAAACTTTTAAATAGAATAGGCATTAAAGTTGCAGATGTAGTAACTACTTCACTTGCCGATTATGCAAGTAATAAAACGAAAGAAATGGCAAATGCTGTAAGTGCTATAATAAATATAGGTAGTGAGACTACCACAGTATCTATATATAATAAAGGTATATTAATGAAATCTGAAGTTATTGAACTTGGTGGCGATAATATCGATAATGATATAGCATACATATATAAAATAACTAAAAAAGATGCTCGAAATTTAAAAGAAAACCTTGGACTTGCTTGTACAGATATGGCTGATAACCAAGAAAAAAGTGCTATAACTGATAGAATGGGCGAAGACATTTTAATAAATCAAAAGGATTTAAGTGAAATTATTGAAAGTAGACTAGTTGAACTTTTAGAATTATCAAAAAAACAAATGAACTTACTAACACGTAAAAATGTTGATATAATCTTAGTGACGGGTGGTACCTCAGAATTAAGAGATTTTAACATTTTGCTCGATAAAGTCTTTACTAAACAACATATTCTTGGTAAAATAGATACTGTAGGTGTTAGAAATAATAAATATAGTACTGGTCTTGGAATTATTAAGTATTATAATGGAAGATTAAAATTAAAAAATAAAGAATATTGTGTTTTTAACCCAGATGAACTTGAAATATTAAGTGGGGTTCATAAAAAAGTAAATATTAATGAAAATTCTATTTTAGGAAAATTATTCGGATATTTTTTTGATAGTTAAGGAGAGTGCTTATGAACGGTTTACAAATGGATCAAATAGCAAAAATTAAAGTAATCGGTGTTGGAGGCGGCGGAAACAATGCAGTCAACAGGATGATTGAAGAAGGAGTTAAAGGCGTAGAATTTATCGTAGTAAATACAGATTTACAAGTTCTAAATGCTTCTCATTGCGAAAATAAAATACAAATTGGTTCAACTATAACAGAAGGTCTAGGAGCAGGAGCAAATCCTGAAATAGGTCGCGCTGCAGCCATTGAATCAAAAGCAGACCTAGAAGAAGTTGTAAAAGGTGCTGATATGGTTTTTGTCGCATGTGGTATGGGCGGAGGAACAGGAACTGGAGCGGCTCCAGTAATCGCTGAAATAGCTCAAGAATCTGGTGCTCTAACCGTAGGTATTGTAACTAAGCCATTCCGTTTTGAAGGTAAAAGAAGAATGGAAAACGCTTTATTAGGACTAGAAGAATTAAAAAAACATGTAGACACATTAATTGTTATTCCAAATGATAAATTAAGAGATATTATTGATCGTAATACGTCATTTAAAGATGCTTTCAAAGAAGTTGATAACGTTCTTCACCGTGGAGTTCAATCAATCTCTGACTTAATCGCTGTTACAGGAATTATCAACCTAGACTTTGCTGATGTTAAAACAGTTATGCAAAAAAGCGGTACAGCCATTATTGGTATTGGCTGCAATGCAGGTGAGAATAGAGCGATTGAAGCAGCACGTCAAGCAGTTGCTAACTCTTTACTTGAAGCTACAATTGAAGGAGCAACAAACGCTATTGTCAATGTAACAGGTGGTTCTAATCTTACATTATTCGAAATTGAAGATGCTGTTGAAACAGTCAGAGCGGCTGCTAATAATGATGTAAATATTATCTTCGGTGCTATTCAAAATGATAATTTAACTGATGAGGTTATTGTTACTGTTATTGCAACTGGTTTTGAAAATGAAGGCGAGACTGAAGAAATGTTATTCAGTGATGAATCTGTAATGCCAAGAAGAAGACCAGAAAGACAACCAGAACCAGCTTTAGATAATGAATATGATATTCCACCATTTTTAAGGAATAATCAAGATAGATTTTAAATAATGAGCAATTCCCTAAGAATTGCTTTTAATATATAAAGTTTAATAACAAGAGAAAAGAGGAATTTTAATGAATGTTTTAGTTATACCAGCTTGGTATCCAAATGGCACAGATAAACTAATGGGAATTTATCACAAAGAATTTTGCCATGCATTAAGCATGAGGAACAATATAAAAGTAAACATGTTATATATAGATCGTCAACGTTTAAATGCCCCTATAAAGTATTTATTTATGAAGAAAAAAGAAGTTATACAAGAAGATGGATATCAAGTATCTATAAGAAAAGTTTTAGATATTCATAAAATTAGTGATACTTTAGAAATGAAAAAATATGTTAATGCTTTAAGAAAAAGTTTTAAAGAATATATTAAAACTAATGCTATGCCAGACATAATCCATGCTGAGGTTAGCATTCCCTCAGGCTATGCTGCTTGTGTAATAGGTCGTGAGTATAATATACCTGTTTTAATAACTGAACATGCTAGTTATTTTGAAAGATTTTTTGAAGGCAAGAATAAAAAATATATGGATTTAATTAAAGAATATGCAACATTTACGACCGTTAGTGAATATATGCAAAAAATAGCCCAAAAGCATTTTCCTAAGTGTGAAGTATTACCAAATCTAGTAGATACTGATGCTTTTAAGAAAGAACGGGTTAAAGTTGATGGCTTAAAATTAATAACTATCGCCGCCCTTCGCCAAGGTAAAAAGATAGATGATATTATAAAAGCCTTAAAAAAAATTAGAGAAGAAGAGAAAATAGATGCAACTTTAACTGTAATTGGTGATGGCTTTTTAGAAAATTATTATAAAGAACAATGTAAAAATTTAAATATGGAAGAATACGTTTCTTTTGTAGGTAGAAAGACTAAAGAAGAAATAAGTGATATCTTATTAGAACATAATATATACGTAATATCTAGTGATAAAGAAACATTTTGTATTCCTGGGATTGAAGCTCTAGCAAGTGGAATGCCTGTTGTTTCAACAAAATGTCTTGGCCCTGAAGAATATATTGATGATACTTGCGGAAAACTAGTAGACGTTGGAGATATTGAAGGAATGAAAGAGGCCATAATAGAAGTATATAAAAATATTGATAACTACAAAATTGAGCATTTAAGAGAAATTGCTGATAAATATTCAAGTAAAAGTGTTACTGATAAAGCAATAGAAATATATAACCAAATGCATTAAAAGTTTTTCTTGCATTATAGGAAATTTTTTGGTACACTAAACCTAGTTTCCAACCAAAATAGGAAACTATGACTAAAAACATACTTAAAACAAAAGAAAAGGCTATGTAAATACGTAGTTTTTTCTTTTGTGTAATTAATTAAATTTTAGGTAGAATATATTTTTATTTTTTTGTATAATATAAATAGGTGATAAACGTATGATATATTTAGATTATAGTGCAACAACACCAATTGGATATGAAGTATTAGACACATATAATAGAACTAGTAAAGATTTTTTTGGTAATCCCAATTCTTTACATGAGCTAGGAGTAAAATCAAAAAATCTCATGAATAGTGCCACTAAACAAATTTCAGAGATATTTAACATTCATGAAACGGAAATAACGTATACAAGTGGCGCAACAGAATCAAATAACTTAGCTTTAATCGGTATTGCTATGCATTACCATAAAAAAGGTAAACATATCATTGTATCTAAATTAGAGCATCCCTCAATTTATGCTATATGCGATTACTTATCAAGTATTGGTTTTGAAATTAGTTATGTTAATAATAATGAAGAGGGCTTAATAGATTTTGAAGAATTAAAGAGTTTAGTTCGGGAAGATACTATATTAGTAAGTATTTGTGCTGTCAATAGTGAAACTGGTGTAAGGCAACCTCTAAAAATGATAAGACAAATAATTAAAAAAGAAAATGCCGATACTGTTTTTCATTCTGATATGACTCAAGCTGTAGGGAAAGTAAGTGTTAATTTACATGATGTTGACTTAGCCACTTTTACTGGTCATAAAATATATGGTCCTAAAGGAATTGGTGTCTTATATAAGAATAATAATATTGGAATATCACCGGTTTTGTTTGGTTCAGGTAAAAGTAATATGCTTAAACCTGGTACTCCGGCTGTTCCTCTAATTGTGGCTTTATCTAAATCAATTCGTTTAGCAACAACTGACTTAGAAAAAAGAGAAAGATTTATTGAAAGATTAAACAATAAAATTGTTGATGCTTTATCAAAGTATGAAGGAGTTATGATTAATAAAACCAAATATTCTATTCCGCATATTTTAAATATAAGTTTAAGAAACATCAAAGCAGAAACGTTCTTACACGCTTTAGAAGAATATGAAGTATATGTTAGTTCTAATACTGCTTGTTCAAGTGGTAGCATGTCAACCAGTGTTCTAGCGATATATAATGATAAGGTAAGAGCATCATCAACCTTACGTATTAGTTTATCACACTTAACTACAACTGATGAAGTAAATAAATTCATTGAATACTTTGATCAAATATATCGTAAGTTAAGTGGTTTAGTAAATAAAGAAATATAAAGTAATGGCAACTTTACAAACCATTACTTTTTTTAGTATAATAAACTTGTGATGCATATGGAAAAAGTAGTATTAATTAAATACGGAGAACTATCAACTAAAAAAGACAATATTAATTTCTTTTTAAAAAAATTAAAAGATAATATTTTAAATGCTCTAAAAGGATTAGATGCCGAAGTTGATTATGATTTAGGAAGAATGTTTATCCATTTTCATGATAATGAAGAAGAAGTAATTAAAAGAGTTACTAAAATATTCGGAATTCATGAAATAAACATTTGTTATATTATAGACACTAATGATTTTGAGATTGTAAGTAAAAATTTATTAGATTTGTTAAAAAAAGAAAATTTTAAAACATTTAAAGTTGAAACTAGAAGAAGTAATAAATCCATACCTGAAACAAGTATGGAATTAAGTCGCAAAATGGGGTCTTGCCTTTTAAAAAATATTAAAGACTTAACAGTTGATGTTCATAATCCTGATTTGTTAATAAATATTGAGTATCGTATCAATAATACTTTAATATATTTTAATAAAATAAAAGGTTTAGGAGGATACCCAATAGGTACTTTAGGAAAAGGCTTACTTATGTTAAGTGGTGGCATAGATTCGCCTGTGGCAGGCTATCTAACCATGAAAAGAGGAGTTAAGATTGAAGCAATTTATTTTGAAAGTCCGCCTCATACAAGTAATGAAGCCAAAGATAAAGTTAAATCTCTAGCCCAAATCTTATCTAAATATAATGGTGAGATTAATTTACACGTAATTAATTTTACGGAAATTCAAGAAGCAATTTATAAGAGTATTCCCCATGAATATTTAATTACAATCATGCGTCGTATGATGTATCGTATAAGTGCCATTGTTGCACATAATCGCAATTGCAAGATTTTAGTAAATGGCGAATCAATAGGTCAAGTGGCTAGTCAAACTCTTACTAGCATGAGTGCCATTAATGAGGTTGTAAAAATTCCAGTTATAAGACCACTCGCTTGTTTTGATAAGTTAGATATAATTGACATTGCCAAAAAAATTGATACATATGAAACAAGTATTTTACCATTCGAAGATTGTTGTACAATATTTGTTCCAAAACATCCTGTAATCAACCCTGATAAAAGAAGATGTGAGGAATATGAAACATTAATACCATATGAAGAATTAATATATAAGGCTATCAAGAATCATGAAATAATAAAAATAAGTAATGAGACAAAAAACGAATATGAGGATTTATTATAATGGATACTTGTGTAATTTGTCATACAGAATATGATCCTTGTGATGAAACAGGAAAAATACTAATTGATTATAATTCTAATATTTGTTGTAAATGTTTAAAAAAAATAATTTCTGGCGAAATAAAAGTTGAAGATTATGATTTACGCGCTATACAGAAAGAAAAATAAAAATGGATATAGAAAAATATATAGAAGCAAGTAAAAGTATGCCCAATACTAGTGACGGCGGTAGTGATGCTTATCATTTTGATGATGTAGTATTAGTTAAATATATTGGTACTCTAAAATATGGTGGAGCAAGAAAAGATGAAGAACAAGTAGCAGTTGAAGCAAATAAAAAAAGAGCACAAGGAGTGCGAACACCTGCCCATTTAGCTATTAAAAGAGAAGTTGATGGTGATATAGAAATATGTTGGGTTTTAGAAGAAAGAGCAAAAGGTAAAAGTTTTAATAGTTACTGTTATAATAAAGAACCTAATGTTCAAATTGAGGCCCAAAGAAAAATTGCTAATGCTCCAATTTCTCACTATGAGAAATTTATAAGTGACGTATGTGAACTATTTAATTTAGGTTTAGAGTTAAAACCAAAAAATATGTTTTATGATGAATCATTAACTGATGGTGGCTTCACTATCATTGACTTACTAGGAATAAATGGGGAACCTTTTAATCATGATTCTATTAAAGATATTATACATCTTGAATCTATGATACAAGGTGTATACAATTGTAGTAGAATATCTAGTTTAAGTAAAGCAACCCCTGAAGAATATGCTACTTCAACAGAACTTTATTATCAAATTAGACAAAAAATGTTTATTGCCATGGAGCATGTCATACCTAATTTCAACCAACATAGATGCACAGTATTGCGAAGTATGCCATTTGAAGTTTTAAATTATTTTAATTCTCATGGTACTACAGTTGGAAATCTATCATTAGATGAAGAAGAAATTAGAGAATTTAATACCAAAGTAAATCAATTAATAGATAATAATATAGAAAAAGTATCAAGCGGAGAATATAATGCTTGGCAAATACTAGCAAATGAAATAAGAATAGAACTTGAAACTTCAGGACTTAATTCATCTTGGATGTATCATAATGCTAATAGTATAAATCCTAATCAATTTGATGGACCCTATGCCTATTATGATTACAAAAAAGCTAGTTCTGAATATTTAAAAGAAATAGTAACTAAAAGCTTTCTAGAAAAGTTTTACGTAATAGCAGAGGGTTCAAATAATGAATATATAAAAAAAGCCAAAGCATTCTTTGATGCTAGAGGGATTAGCACTTTAAAACTTGGGGCTGAGTAGTAATTAAGCATAATTTAAAGAAAGTAGACGAATGAATATGGAAATAAAATTTTTGGGAAGAGGATCTGCTCATAATGTAGAGGAAGGAAATACATCAGCATATTTCCTTGACAATAATGAACTTTTTTTAATAGATTGCGGGGAAGACGCATTCTCTAAATTAAAAAAGAAAGGCTTATTAGATACATCATCAAAGATACATATTCTTTTGACTCATACTCATTCTGATCATATAGGAAGTATTGGTTCTCTAATAACATATTGCTATTACAAATTAAATAAAACAGTAAATATTATTTTATCTAAAAATGAAAATCATGAATTAGAAGTTAAGAGAGTTTTAGATGGTTTTGCAGTCAAAAGTAATATGTACAATATAGTTTATCCTGATATATATGAAAATGTTTATAAATCATTTTCAAGTATTAATTATATTAAAACAGAGCATTCATCACTTTTAAGTTGTTTTGGAATTATATTTGATACTAAAGAAGGTAGTATCTTTTATTCTGGAGATACCAGTGAAATTGATTTAATTAAAGTATTATTAAAAAAACCTAAAAAGTTTTACCGAATGTACTTAGATATGTGTGATGATCCTGATAATGCAGTTCACATGTATATTGAAGATTTAAATGAAGTTATACCCGATAATTTTAAAAATCGAGTTTATGGAATGCATTTTAATAGTAAAACTTGTATAAAAAAGGCTCTTGATTATGGATTTAATATAGTCGAAGTTGAAACAGTTAAAAAAACAATGGGGATAGGGGTAGGTGTATTACTATTAAATAAAAAAGAGGAAGTATTATTATTACTTCGAAACGATATTAATTATCTTGCTGATAGTGATATGCATTTAGAAGGGTCTTACACCTTACCTAGTGGCAAAGTGCTATTGGGAGAAACATTTGAGAGTGCTGGTAAAAGAAAATTAAAAGATGAAACAAATTTAGAAGTAGATGAAAAAGATTTAAAACTCATATCTCTTTCTAATGATAAAAATGAATATGCTCATTATGCTACGATTGGCTTAATTGCAAGTAAACATCAAGGAAACTTTAAATTAAAAGATAGTGGTGAATTTATTGATTATGGTTGGTTTTCGATTAATAAATTACCAAATAACTTATGTGAACCTAGTAAAGTAATTATTAATAATTATCTTAAAAAAGAAATATACACTAAAGATTTATAATATCAATATATTTTTTATATTTATCCAATAACTCTTCTACAAAGATAGAAGGGTTTTTCTTTGGCACAAATAAATAGCAACAATTCTTTGTTCTTGTTAAAGCTACATAAAAAAGTCTGCGTTCTTCTTCAAATGGATAATAATCTTTATGAATGGTAACATATTTTAATAAATAATCATCTTTAACTTTAGAGGGTAGGGAATAGGTATCATTAGTAAGATTAATAATAAGTACACACTCTTCTTCTAAACCTTTAGCTTTATGAATAGTTTTAAAAGTAATATTTTTATGATCATGTTTTAAATTACCATTAAGATAATTATTAACATCATAGTTGTTTCTTCCTAGAATTAAAATATTATTATAAGGAATTAAATCAATTGCTTTTTTTATATCTGTCTTTTTATTATAATAAAAAATAATAATCGGTTTTGTTAATCTTTTATGTGATTTTAATATTTTAGCAATTTGTCTTTTATTTTCCATCACAAAATTACCAGCAATAGTAATTAATTCCTGACTATTGCGATAAGTACTAGTTAAAAATAATTTTTTTACATGCGAAAATCTTTTTTTAAAATCTATAAAATAAGATATATCACAACCAGAGAACCGATAAATAGATTGAAAATCATCTCCGACAACCGTTATAAAAGCCTTTGTTTTTTTTATTATTGCCTGAACTAAATCTTCTCTAATTTTACTTGTATCTTGATATTCATCAATAATAATATATTTATAATTAATCTTTATTCCTTTTTCATAAACAATTTTAGTAGCCATATAAATCATATCATCAAAATCAATAAGACCAGATGCTTCTTTTTCTAAAATATACATTTGATATATCTTTTCTATTAATCTAAGAATATTTTCATCTTTCTTTTTTGCCTTATTAATAATTTTTTTAAATTCTTCTTCTTTGTAATAATTATTTATAAATAATCTAATAAAACGTGAAATAACTTTCTTAAAACTATCAAAATCTTCAGATTCTAAATAATTCTTATTACAAAAATATTTTTCTAAAAAAGAAGAACGAATAGAATAAAATATTTCATTTATAATATAGTCTAATAAATCATCACTAGCAATTTTATAATTATAAGAGTTATCATTTAATATTTTTAAAGCCAGTTTATGAAAAGTATAAACGTTATTATCAATCCCTAGTTCCTTCTTAATTTTTTCTTCTAAAGACTTAGCAGCATTATTAGTAAATGTTATACAAAGAATCTCTTCTATAGGAATATTAAGTTCTTGAACTAAATATTTAACTTTTCCAACCATAGTTAAACTTTTACCAGATCCTGCTCCAGCTATAATTATGGAATTTCTTTTAACTAAAGTTGCAGCTTTAGTCTGTTCTTTATCTAAAGTTAAACCTAAAACATCTATCTTCATTTCTAATCCTTATTGTATTTAAAAGTATTTTGTGTTAAACTAAATTTAGTAGAGCGTTAGGACATAATGCCTACAAATATCGATTTGTGACATTAACTTCTATTTTATTCACTTGAATAACAATAGTCGTTGATGTCTTTTTTGACTCTTGTTTAAATTTCTTCAAAAGAGAATCAATACGATTTAAAATTACTTTTAAAATCACTAATAGTTAACACCTCATTTCTAACCAAAACCCACTGGGATAAGGGAAGTAATTAAAATGTCAAAAATTAGTAGACACCACGCCTAACGCTCAAGTCAATACCTTAATATAGAAATACCAAAAAGTCCAGAAAAAGCGTTCGACACTTTTCGACATAAAAAATGATTAGCTTTTTTTGATATAAAAAAAGATATATAATTTAACACATGGTAAATATATCGCAAAAGTATTGCAAAAAATAATACAATGAAGATGGTAGAATATTATGGACTATTTCTACCGGTGGACTGACATTAATTATGTAATAGTAATTAATGTCTTTTTATGTTAAAATTATTTTTGAAATGA
>CAYMVR010000007.1:0-16410 GCA_964393945.1 uncultured Muribaculaceae bacterium
TTAGTAGGGATTTTTAACAGATTTTATACTTTTAGAGCCAAATATTCGAATATTTAATACAGATTTTAATATTTCTGTTTTTGTATATTTTTATTTTTTGTGATATGTTAAAAACACGAGACACATTATGAATGGTACTTGCCATCTTCTAGGAGGTGGTCATTATGAGCAAAAAAGATTTTTTAATCTTAATTCTCTTAGTGATAATTATATTACAAGTCCTATTTAAGTAGAAATACTTAATGGGGGTTTTGGATATAAAAAAGCACCACTCATATAAGTGGTGCAAACCACAACGTGGCAAGCACTATTTAAGTGTCTCGCTTAATTTAATAATAAACTAAATTTATATAAAAGTAAAGTACTTTTTATTCCGTACGAAGTGCTTCTACTGGATCTTTTTTACTAGCCATTTTAGCAGGTATTAAACCAGCAATAACTGTTAAGAAAATACTAATTAACACAAGTATTATTGCTCCAACTACTGGTAAAGAAGCAATATTTGATACATTAGCAATATTCTTAATTATCATATTTATTGGAATATCAAGAAGAACAGTAATACCTATTCCAAGTATTCCCGCTACCCCACCAACTATTAGTGTTTCAGCATTAAATACTCGAGATATATCCTTTTTACTAGCACCAATACTTCGTAAAATACCAATTTCTTTTGTTCTTTCAAGAACTGATATATAAGTAATAATACCAATCATAATTGAAGATACAACTAGTGATATACTTACAAAAGCCATTAAAACATAACTAATAATATTAATAATATTAGATACACCACTCATCATAACTGCAATAAAATCTGTATAAGTAATTTTATTTTCCTCAGTTGTATTCTTATTATATTCATCTATTATATCTGCAATAGCTTCTTTATCATCAAAACTTTTAGCATAGATATTAATTAAACTAGGCTTATCTAAATCAACTATACCTAATTTTTTCTTATTACTATCAAGTGTAGCAGAAGCATTTTCTTGATAATTTTTAATTACTGTTGCAAGTTCCATTTCTGATAAACTTGCTAAATAAGCCTTTTCTTCATTACTTAAATTATTTATACTAAATTCTTTATTAGTAAACTTAGTATTCGTAAATATATTAGTATCTGGTTTTTTAAGTTGTTCTTTAGCAATAGCTGTTTCATTTATTTTATTTATAACATGTTCTGTTAAATCCTTAGTATATAAAACTCCTCCATAAGTACTAGTCGTAACAGTTTCATCTTTAGCTCTTATTATACCAACAACTTTTAACTCTAAAGCTTCTTTTAATAAATTATTTAAATACTTTTCATCATCTCTTTTATCTATCCACATAGAGCCTTCTTTAACATAATAATCCGTATTCAATAGTACTTTAAATTTAACGTTTAAGATTTCATCATAAGAATACTCTAAAACATCTAAATCTTCAATTTTACCACCATTTAGTACTGTTTTATATTTATCAACTAATTCTTTACTATCTAACATACCTATCGCATATAAAGTATAATCACTTATACAATTATTTTTATTTACAAGTAACACAACTTCATTATAATTTTGAGGTAAAGAACCCGCTACTATATCATACTGTTCTTTAATTAAAGATTCATTATCTAACATTTCACTAAAAGCATTATATGAAGTTGTTGCACCTCCTATTAATTCTCCCATATTATTCATATCATTCATTCCAAGACTCGTTATAATCTGATCAGGATTAACTAATGTATAACCATTTTCTTGTTCCTTATAAATATTTAAATCTAAATTATAACCATATTGAATAGCAGAAACATGAGTATTAAATTTACTATCATTATCATTAATATATTTCTTAAAAGCCTCTAAATTATTAGATTTAGCTCCACTAGACATTAATGATAACATATTACTTGTAATATTTTCCGAATGAATCTTATCATCATCATATGATTTAGATTCCATATTACCAGTCGCAGCACTAAGTAAAGCTGATGTATCCATAGTTGTTTCTTGGAGTGTTATAGGATAACTTGATAATGTATCTTCTTCCACTCTATTTATATATTTTTGCATACCACTAGAAAGAGATAAAATAAGGGCGATACCTATAATACCAATAGAGCCTGCAAAAGATGTTAATAAAGTTCTTCCTTTTTTAGTTAATAGATTGTTTAAACTTAAAGATAATGCTGTTTTAAAAGACATATTAGTTTTACCTATTTTGTTATCTTCAGTTTCTTCTTCATTAGATTTAAAAGGATTACTATCATGAATAACGTTACCATCTAATAATTTTATAATTCGAGATGAATAACTTTCTGCGAGTTCTGGATTATGAGTAACCATTATTACCAATTTATCCTTAGCAATTTCTTTTAATAAATCCATTATCTGAATACTAGTTTTTGAATCTAGTGCTCCAGTTGGTTCATCTGCAAGTAAGATATCAGGATCAGACACTAAGGCTCTAGCTATTGCTACCCTTTGCATTTGCCCACCACTCATCTGGTTAGGTTTCTTATTTAATTGATCTCCTAAGCCAACATCTTTTAAAGCTTTAATTGCTCTTTTTCTTCTTTCAGTGGCATTAATACCAGCCAAAGTAAGAGCAAGTTCTACATTTTTAAGAACTGTTTGATGAGGTATTAAATTATAATTTTGAAAAACAAAACCAACTCTATGATTACGATAATAATCCCAATCTTTATCTTTATATTTTTTAGTTGACTTTCCATTTATAATTAAGTCTCCAGATGTATAATTATCAAGTCCTCCAATAATATTTAAAAGAGTAGTTTTACCACATCCACTTGGACCCAAAATACTAACAAATTCTGACTTTCTAAACTGTAAATTTATTTCTTTTAAAGCTCGAACTTTATTAGCATCAGTTAAATATTCTTTAGTTATTTTTTTTAATTCTAGCATATTATTTCCTTTCTTACGCATATAAAAATTATATGCTTTTAAATAAAGTAAGTCAATTATTATTTTACTCAAGTTAGTAAAATTTAACAAAGAAAAAACTGTTAGATACCTAACAGTTCATACTAAGCAAGTTCTACTTCTGCTCCAGCTTCTTCTAATTGTGCTTTTAGTGCTTCAGCTTCTTCAGCAGGAATATTTTCTTTTAAGTTTCCACCATTATCAGCGATAGCTTTAGCTTCAACTAAACCTAAACCAGTAACTTCTTTAATAATCTTGATAACAGCAATTTTGTTACCACCAGCACTTTTTAATACTACTGTCTTAGTAGATGGTCCTTCTGCTACTGCGCCAGCAGCTGGTGCAGCAACTGCTACAGCGCTTGGATCTACTCCAAATTCTTCTTTCATTGCATCAACTAATTCTTTAACTTCAAGAATAGTCATTTCTTTTAAAGCACTAATAAAATCTTCTTTTGTTAATTTTGCCATTTTTAATCAATCCTTTCTAATTTTCTAATTTTTCGGCATATAAGTTTAAACCAATAGATAAATTTCTTACATGTTCCATCATACCAGCAGCAAGCATTGTAAGTAAGCCTTCATAAGATGGAATAGTAGCATATTCATTAATTACACTAAGTTCTGCTCTCTCACCATTGATAATACCAATACGAATATTCATTTTATCATGATCTTTTTGGAACTCAGAGATAACTTTAATTGGTTCAAGTAAATTTTTACCAAACATAATTGCATTTGGTCCTTCTAAGAAACCATTTAAGTCAATGTTAAGTTCATCTAAAGCTCTTTTAAATAAAGTATTTTTATAAACTCTAACTTCGCCTTCTGCATCTCTTAGTTTTTTTCTTAGTTCACTAACTTCACTAACTGTTAAACCTTGATATTCAAATAAAATAACAGATTCACTTGATTTTACTTTATCAAGAATTTCACTAACAATAGCTTTTTTAGTATCTAATACTTTGCTACTTGCCATATTTCTCCTCCTATTTATTTAAAAAAGCTTCCACAGGGAAGCTTTACAAGACTATCTTGAAAAGTTTACTCCCCTCGGTAGGATTATTAAAGATGACTCCCTACTGTCTTTGGTTCGCTTTTTTATAAAATATATTATATTACAAAATAAATTAATTGTCAAAAGTATTTTTATCTACACGAATACCAGGACCCATTGTAGTAGTAATAGTAATACTATTAATAAATACACCTTTAACACTTGCTGGTTTTGCCTTTTCAACAGTTGCAATAACATAATTTAAGTTTTCTGCTAAAGCCTCAGCTGAGAAAGATGCTTTACCAATAATAGAATGGATATTACCAAAACTATCATTTTTATAACTAATCATACCTTTATTGATATCGCGAACTGCTTTTTTAACATCAGTAGTTACAGTACCAGTTTTAGGGTTAGGCATTAAACCTTTAGGTCCTAAAACCTTACCAATTTTACCAAGTTCAGGCATCATATCAGGTGTAGCAACAATAACATCAAAATCAAACCAGTTTTCATTAGCTATTTTATCTAGCATATCTTTATCGCCAACATATGTAGCACCAGCTTCACGTGCAGCATCAGCTTGAGCACCTTTAGCAATAACTAAAACTCTTTTAGTCTTACCAGTTCCATTAGGAAGAACAAAACTTCCTCTTAAACTTTGATCAGACTTTTTCGCATCAATATTTAATTTAATAGCAACTTCAACAGTACTATCAAAATTAGTAACACTTGTTTCTTTAATTAAACTAGCAGCTTCTTTTACACTATATAGTTTATTCTTATCAACCTTTTTTGATGCTTCCACATATTTTTTACCGTGTTTTTTCAACTTAATTTCCCTCCTATCTGTGGTTATTTTAGGATTTCTTTTTTATTTATTAATTTTCAGTTTCTTCTTCTTTTTCTTCTTCACCAATTACTGGAACTTCAGCATTAAATTCTTTAGCTTCTGCTTCCATACTAGCAAGTTCTGCATCACGTTTAGCAGCTTCTGCAGCTTCTTTTTCAGCCTCTTTAGCTTGTTCTGCAAGTTCTGCATCATTAACACCCTTAACAGCAACACCCATATTACGAGCAGTACCCTCAACGATATTCATAGCAGCCTCAACATCATAAGCATTTAAGTCTGGTAATTTAGTTTCAGCAATTTTTCTTAAATCTTCTTTTGAAATAGTAGCAACGATTTGATTAGCTCCTTTAGTAGAACCTTTCTTAACCTTAGCAGCTTTCTTAATTAAGAATGCAGCTGGTGGAGTTTTTAACACAAAGTCAAAACTTCTATCATCGTATACTGAAATTTCACATGGAACAACATCACCCATTTTATCTCTAGTTGCATCATTAAACTTAGTACAAAATTCTTGTAAGTTAACTCCAGCAGGTCCTAAAACTGTACCAACTGGTGGTGCAGGTGTTGCTTTTCCAGCTTCAATTTGAAGTTTAATTCTTTTAACGACTTCTTTGGCCATTCGATTCACCTCCCATTTTAGTTTTCGAATGTTTAGTGGTCATGGGCAAATCCAAATTCCCTCCCACTAAAAATAATATGCAAAAACAAATTTGCATATAAGATAATACCATAAAAAGGCCAGAAACACAAGTGTTTTAAACAATTTTTTATATTATATAAAGATTAAATTATATATTAATATCTTTAGCATATTTATAATTTATAACTTTACCAAGTGGAGTTTTTATCCAACCATCAAATTTATGAGACCAATCACTCAAATTTTTACTAGATTTTCCTTTAAATTTTTTCTTCACTATCTCTAAAGTTTCCAGTTCTTCTTTAGTAAAAAGACTTTTATTAATATCCCAAACTGCAATATACTTAAATCTTTCAACACCATCAATTACTTCAATGTCTTCTATTTTAATTTCACCTGTTTTAAGCATTGAATTTATAATATCTTTATAGTTATCAATAACTGGTCCATACTCCATTTTAATATATTTAAAATCTGATATGGAACTATCATATTTTTTATAATTTAAAAAATCAGCAGCAAACATATTTTTAATAAGTCCCATAACATATAAAGGATTATCACATAAAAGATATAATAAAGCATTTCTTTCTTTAATACCAATATTAAGTTTTAAATTTCTTAAAATTTTATCATATAATAAATCTGATATATTGTCTTTATTATCATTAATACATTCTAATATATAATCTTTGTTTTTATTTAATCTTGCATAAATACTTAAAATTTTACTACTAGGTACTTCATCACCATTTTCATAACGAATAACACTTCTTTTACTAAAACCAACACATGAAGCAAATAGTTCTTGGCTTAAACCTAAACTAGTTCTAACATCTTTAAAGCTAGAGAAAGCTAAATCATAATAACTTAAATACGTACTCCAAACCACACTAAGCTGATCATCAATAGTTTCATTAATAAGTTCATTATGACAAAATGGACAATAATGACACTCAATCTTAACTTTTACTTTTTTATCTCTTGCATTCACTTCTCTAACTTCAATTTTTTTAATAACTTTAACATCTTTATCACAATCATAGCAATACTCCATAATAACCTCCTATAACTTACTCTTATGAAAAGATAAACATATAGTTCCTCTATTATTTATAGTAAGTTTAATATAAGTTTTAATTCCATTAATTTCTTTTAAAAACTCATACATATCATCATTATAATCTCTTTTAAAATCATAATCTCTACTTATTCCAATGCAATCACTTGGTAAAAGTTCTAAAACATAATTCCAAATATCTTTTTTACTTTTTATACTTAAATCACTTAATGCTTCAAAAGAAGAAACACTTTTACCATCATAAAAAACATTTCTATTTACTAGATAACAATTACCTTTTTTTATTTCTTTAAATGCTGTTTTTAAAAACAATTCTACTACTTTTTCGTCAATTTTAACATCCAAGACTCTTCACCATCCAAAACACCCTTTCTTAACTAACTTTAGTATATCAAAAAAACATATAGGTGTCAATTGTCACCAAAAGTTAAAACGTTTTTATATTAAAATTTCAAATTATATAATAAAATAATTATAAAAATGATATAATTAAAAAGGTGAAAAAAATGATACGAATTCCAAAATATTCATTAAGTGAAGAATTAATAAATAGTATTTCTCATGGATTATGTGGTATTTTTGCTATTGTGGCAACTATTCTTATGATTGTAAAATCAAATACTCCCATGGAATATGTAACAACAAGCATTTTTGGTACAACCATGATTATTTTATATATTATAAGTTGTATTTACCACGCTCTATCCCCTAAATTAACAGGCAAAAAAGTTTTAAGAGTTATAGATCATTGTAATGTATATCTATTAGTACTAGGAACATATATTCCTGTATCTTTACTAGGAGTAAAAGGAATTCTTGGTTGGATATTATTTGGTATCGTAACAACCATTACCATAATAGGTATAATATTATCTTGTATAAAAATAGATAAATTCCAAGTACTAGAAGTAATATGTCACTTAATAAATGGTTGGAGTATAATAATTGCTGTAAATACTCTATATAAAAATATGACTTTAAATGGTGTCATCTTCTTAGCATTAGGTGGTGTAATGTACACAGTAGGTTCTATATTATATGGCATAGGAGCAAAAAAGAAATACATGCATTCTGTATTTCATTTCTTCTGTATATTTGGCACTATCTTTCATTTTATAGCAATTTATCTTTACATACTATAATAAACTTTTATTAAGTAGTTTGCGGTTATGACCGCAAAGAAAGAAAAAAAGAAAAAGTTTTGCGGTTGTAACCGCAAAACTAACATATATCAACATGACTACTAGCATTTAAAGTAAAATCTGCAAATTCTTGCTTTAAATATAAAGGATAAGCAGCTGCTCCAATCATTGCCGCATTATCAGTGCAATAAAGTAAACGTGGAATAAATAATTCTGCATCATACTTTTTACATAAGTTTTGCATTTCACCTTTTAAATATTGATTTGCAGATACTCCACCTGCAATAACAAGTCTTTTTATTCCTGTTTCTTTAAGCGCCTTTTCAACTTTTCTAACGAGCTCATCAACAGCGACATCTTGAAAAGACCTTGCTAAATCATATTTATTAATTTCTTCTCCTCTTTGGTTTGCATTATGAACATAATTAATAATCGCACTTTTAAGTCCACTATAACTAAAATTATAAGTATCATCCATAACTGGTTTAGGTAGATTAATAGAATGCGTACCCTCTAAGGCATATTTTTCTACATTTGGTCCACCAGGATATTTAAGCCCAATTACTCTAGCAACTTTATCATATGCTTCTCCTATCGCATCATCAAGAGTTTCCCCAAGTTTTTGAAATTCATAATCAGATTTCATAATAAGAAGTTCTGTATGCCCTCCACTTACTATTAAAGCAAGAAGCGGAAAAACTAACTTTGATTCAATATTATTCGCATAAATATGGCCAATTAAATGATTAACTGCAATTAAAGGCTTCTTATAAACTAAAGATAAAGTTTTAGCAGCCTCAATTCCTACAATTAAACTACCCGTAAGACCTGGGGCGTAAGTTACAGCAATGGCATCAACATCTTCCATTTTCATTTTGCTCTTTTTTAAAACATCTTCTAAAACTAAAGTTATTGCTTCTGTATGCATTCTACTAGCTATTTCAGGAACAACGCCACCATATAAAGCATGAGTATCCATCTGAGTTGCAATAGTTAGACCTATAACATCTTTACCATTTTTGACTATTGCCATGCTTGTTTCATCACAAGAAGATTCAATCGCTAAAATATACACATCTTTCATCTTATTCACTCTTTCTAGCCATCAAATAAGCATCATCATTCAAATAATAATGTTCTCTTTTATGTACCACTTCAAACCCAAATTTATCATATAATGCTAAAGCTGCTTTATTTTTAGTTGCCACTTCTAAAGTAAGAAGTTTATTATTCTCTCCAAGGTCACTTATTAAATAAGCCATTAAATTAGACCCAATCCCACACTTACGATATTCGGGATCTACAACCACACATAAAATATCACACGTCTCATATAACACAGTCGCTGCAATAAATCCAATAATCTTATCATCCTTTTCATATACAATAACTTTCGAGATATCATCTGTAAGCATTTCATTTATAGAAAATAACTTAACAAAATCTGGATGCAATAATTTTCCTAAATCATTTATTGCAGGTATATCATAAACATTCGCATCTCTTATCATATACCCACCTCAATTTTCTTTACATAAAGAGGCTTTAATAAATGAGGAGGTGTAGATTTTCTGTTTAAAGTAAATTCTTTAATTTTTAATAAGTCTACTTCTTCATCATAAATAATATTTCTCTTATCATTTTTTAACTCAGTATTAGATAAATAATAGTAATCTCTTACTAGTTCATGATTATTATCAAATTCTCCAATAAAGGCTCCATTTCTATCCTTAATACCAAGAATAACATCATCATTATAATTAAGACTCATCGCTTCCAAATAAGTTATTTCTTTAATTGGAATACTTAAAGTATACCCAAGCATTTTAGCAATAACTACGCCAATTCTAACACCGGTAAATGAACCTGGTCCAATAACTACAATTATTTCATTTAAATCTTTAACATCTAATTTAAACTCTTTTAATAAATTATCAAGTAATGACATAGTATTCTTAGAGTGTTCATTACTAGAAATAACTTTTTCTGCGAGTAACTCCTCATCTTTAAATAATCCCATTACTAAATTAACAAAATGTGTATCAATATATAGTGTATACATATACATACCTCCTAAAAATAAAATCTCACAAAAAAAGTGAGATTATAATACGGCATTACAAAGTTCTTCGTAAACTTCACCATATGGTTTAAATATTAAAACTCTGGTATTTTCATCAATTATTTTAATATTAATATCCAATCTTTCTTTTGGTAATCTATCTTCAATCATTTCTGCCCATTCTATAATACAGACACCATCTTTATTGAAATAATCTTCTACTCCAAATTCACTGTTATCATCAATACGATAAACATCCATATGATAAAGTGGAGCTTCTCCACTTAAATATTCCTTTACAATAGTAAAAGTCGGACTAGTAATATTATCTTGTATTCCTAGTGCTTTAGCAAAACCTTTTACAAAAACAGTTTTACCACTTCCAAGATCCCCATTAAGGCATATAAGCATTCCTGGAAATTTTTCGCTTTCGATATTTTCTGCCAATTCTAAAGTATCATCCACACTTTTAGACGTATATTTATAATCCATTATTACTCACCTAAAACCATTATAGCAGACATTACATTTCATATTCAAGTATCTTTTATAAATTTTACATGAAATTAAATTTCCATGAACTAAATCATAATTTGTTTTACCATTTAATTTTATATTAGAAAAATCTATCCTTTATTATATTTTTAAAATACCTTAAAATATATATGAGGTGTGAAAATGGATTTTGTTGTTAGACAAACAAGGCAAAAAGATCCAGCTAGTTACAAATCTTTGTATATTAAGGATTCACTGTTAAAAGAAGTAGAAAAAATAGCAGACAAAAACGACACCTCTTTTAACAATGTAGTAATTAGTATGATCGAAGCCTGTATCTATGGTAATGGTGAGGGCCAAGAAAAGAAAAATAAAGTAAAAATATAATTTTCTAAATTAGATACACTCCTCGAAGTTTTCACAAACTCGAAAAAAGAAGCCTTTAAAGACTTCTTTTTTTAATTCTTTTGATATTTAACATATCCATTTTTTTCATATTTAGATATTTCATAATCAAATATATCTATACAACTATTCTTATCGTACGTATAAACATCCATATATATTGGTACAAAATATACTCCTGAATATGGTGATGTATATTTTATATTATTAACATTATGATATTTAATAGTAACATCAAAATATAAATAATTACCATATCTTTGATTAAATCTAACAGTTGGAGTTATAGTACTTGAATTTAAAGAGTGATTCTTTAAATTTGTTGCACTACCAGGATCAATACCATTACTTCCTGTTGATGAATATAATGGTTTATTTTTCTTTACTAAATAATCATAAGCAGGAGCAAAGTCATATGTTAAAGTACCATATTTAACATCATAATAATCAAGATTATTAGTTAGTAATGCAAGTGTATATGAACTAGTACGATTTTCATTTCTAGCTAATGTATAAGTATCAATATATCCAGTTGAGTAAACTCTTTCCTTATTTAATTTACAATAAGTATAAGCCTCTTTTTCTTGAATAGTAACACGCATACTTGCAGATACTCCATCAATAGTAGCCGTAACTGTTGTTACTCCAGCACGTTTACCAGTTATTTTTCCACTGCTTGTAACAGTAGCAATTTCTGAATTACCAATAGTCCAAGCAACATTTTTGTTAGTAGCATTAGTTGGATTTACTCGAACAGTAGCATAATCACTTTCACCAATATCTAAAGTGATAGCACTTGTATTCATAACAACACTTTTAACTCTAATTACATTATTTGAATTATTTGAATTATTATTGTTATTAGGTTTATTCGCCACTAAAGAATTACGTTTATCAATAACCGCAGTTCTATTACCATTTTGATCTAAATAATATTCATAAATAGTATAAGTAGCATAATTAACTTTTTGTTTAACTGTAAATAAAATTTGATATCCTACTAAACCATTATTAGTTTTGTTATAAATTCCATTATAACTTGGTGATTCAACATATAAACTAGTTCCTGTTGTACTAGAAAGAGAACTAATTTCTTTATTAATCTTTTCATATTCTTTAGCACTTATACTACTAACTTTATTCGCATATGTTGCTTTATAAAAATCATTTTTAGATACTGCACAATTACCAGGAATAACATATGCAATAGGATAAGTTGAAGTATACTCTTTATTTCCATAAGTACAACTATTAGTAGTACTATTATTATTTGGTTTATTAACTGTAACATTTGTAACTGGTTTTTTATTTGTTGAAGTACTTGGTTTCTTAGTAGTTGTACTAGTTGTAGGTTTCTTATTTGTATTTGTAGTAGTACTATTATTATCAGTTTTATTTGTATCATCATTATTATTAGTTGTATCATCAGGTTTTGGTGTTACTGTATTATTATCTGTACTATTGTCAACAAAACTTACAGTATTAATAATATAATCAGATTCACTACCACAAACTAGTTTTACTTTAATTGTATAATCTGTATTATTTAACTTTGTAGCTTCAATAAAACTATCAACTAAATCACATGATTTATTATTTTGATCACGAAATTCCGGAACAAGTTTTTGTTGAAACATTTCTCCTAAAGTTAATTTTTTCTTACCATTAACACTACTTGGTAAACGTGTACCTGTAAAATAATCCGTCGCTGCACTTTTCATCGCTTGTAAATTTATAGATAAATTAGATTCAACATTTTTATTACCTTTATTAAATAAAGATACAATCCATAAAACTATGAAAATTACTACTAACAAAATACCCATTTTAATTAGTAATGACTTCCATTCAATATTTAATTTCTTCGTTTTTCCTTCATACATAACTTATTTCCCCCTTAAGTTTTGTGCTATATAATACCATAAATAGACATCTTTGTCAAATATAGGCCCTTTATTTTTCTGGCGCTAGTTGAGGCATTAAACTATTAATAATTTCATCTATTATAGCTTGTTCACCATCTTTTAAATTAGTTTTTGCTAAATCAAGTAGTTCTATTTGGGAAGAAATAGAACTAACCTTAAATAATTCTGGAGTATAAGTTCTACCAGATAAACTACATATTTTTTCTTCAAAATGAGCTAACAATCCATCTAAATCTTCAATAGTTTTGGGTATATCTGTATCAACTAAAGTAATATCCATAACTTTTTTCTTGACTCCTCTTCTGCTAATAAAAAATAAATTTGCCAAACTACTAGGTTTACCATTTAATGAACCAATATTAAAATATTCCATTCTATAAGTACCATTAATTGCTTTTTTACTTTGTTTATGAGTATTTATGTCAAATAACCCTTCTACTGGGGTATTATCATTATTTAAAGTTAATGCTACAAATATTGATGATTTATCACCATAATAAGTTCTATAAACTATCTTTTTACCTCCACCAACATGAAACTTTTTTAAAGAAGTAAAAGTATTATCGTTTATTATTTCAACAATATCATATAAATCTTGTCTTTCTACAACTAAACTTTTTATCATAGCCACTCACCATAGATGTGTATTCTAACATATTTAAATAATATAGTAAACCTTATTTACACTTCTAGAATAAAATATATAAAAGGACTGATTACAATGAATAATCTTATTGGGAACACTCCCCTAATTAAAATCAATTATAAATATAAAAACAAACAAAACTATTTATATGCCAAACTAGAATATTATAATTTAACAGGAAGTATTAAAGACCGTGTAGCTTACTATATCATAAAAAAAGCTAAAGAAGAAAACAAACTAAAGGATAACCAACCCATTATTGAAGCAACAAGTGGTAATACCGGAATATCTTTTGCGAGTCTAGGTGCTTACTATAAACATCCTGTTCATATATTTATGCCCGATTGGGTAAGCACAGCAAGAAGACAAATAATGGAAATGTATGGAGCAACAATCCATTTAGTTTCAAAAGAAGAAGGGGGATTTAAAAGAGCTATTTTAGAAGCGGATAAATTAGCAAAAGAGATTAATGGTTTTAGACCAGATCAATTTAATAATAAAAATAATATTGAAGCCCATTATTTAACTACAGCGAGTGAAATAATAGATAAGTTACCAAATATAAAACAATTTGCTTCAGGCATTGGTACCGGAGGAACTCTAATGGGTATAGCAAAACGCCTAAAAGAGCATAATAAAGATATCAAAATTCATGCTTTAGAGCCAAGTACTCTTCCCATATTAAAAACAGGAAACTCAAATGGCTCTCATAAAATAGAAGGTATAGGAGACGACTTTATACCAAGTATTGTAAATAAAGAATTAATAGATAATATCATCGAAATAAATGATGAAGATGCTATTAATATGGCAAGACACTTAGCCAAAGACTTAGGTTTAGGAGTAGGCATATCAAGTGGTGCCAACTTTCTAGCAGCCACACAAATAAATAATAATGATACAGTAACAATATTTGTTGATGATAATAAAAAATATTTAACAACAGACTTATCTAAAGAAATTAATCCAAATAAAAACTTAACATCTAACCAAATAGAACTATTAAGTTTTGAAGTAATCAATTAATTTTTAAATCACTTTCAGTTGTTTGGAAATTCCGAACAACTATTAATTTCATTAATTTTCTTTAAATAGCAAATTGAATAAAATTTCCAAAACTTACTAGTTTTTCATAGTTCTGGAAATATTTTTCCAGAACTATGTTCTATTATAATTTTTAAAATTAATAACATTAATCTCCATCTAAAGTTTTTATTAAATCATTCATATCATTATAGCCTTTTCTTTTCCCTGATTTTATTTCACGAATTATTTCTTCACTTTCTTCTAAAGCTTCCAATAATTCCATATTAGGACTAAAATTTATCACTTCCAATGATAAATCATTTTTTAACTCTTCATCTTTATTCATAAAACACTTCTTATATTTCTTTCCACTACCACAATAGCACATTTTTCATTTCTACCTAACTTCATAATCATTCTCTACAAAAATAATAACACATAAAAAAGAAAAAATGCAACACTCAGTCACATTTATATAAACATTCTATGATACTCACTTATAGTGAATTTTGCTTCTGGCTATTATATGTTAACTATATCATAGACTAGCCAGAAGCAACAAAGTAACTACTAAAAACTTTTAAATAAGGAAAGCACCTCCCAAAACGAAGAGTCATTTTGAACCAATCTCTACACTCCTTCGAAGTGTTTCTTTTCCATACGTACTCTATGAGACTACGTATGGATTTGATGCTGTTCCGTTTCCTCCTACTGCAAATAGTGTATTAGCACTCAGATTTATTACTGGGCGCACACGAGGAGTGGTGTTGCCCACGCTACAGTAGCTGAGGCGGCCATTATCGCGATCCACATAGAACACGTAAGCAGGGCCACCGCTATTCCAGTGATACGGAGACATGGTCCAGTAGTACTGGCCATTATATAGATAGTATGACTTATTAGTTGTTCCTGCACTTGCTCCTGCAAATTGTACCTCATCTGCTGTTATCATTCCTACATCTAGACTATATACATCTCCATCTGGACATGATAATTGTGGTGTCTTTGTTCCGCTTGATAGTCTTTGATATGCCGCATAGTATTGTGTTGAACCTGTTCCTCTCCATGTTTCATTATCCTTTGTATTTCTATCATTACAGAAATATCCTTTTACCACTTTACTCCTATTTGTTATGTTTGTACTATACCATGTTTCTAATGCTGTTTTGAGTGGTGCCGGTTCTCCACTTGTTTGTGGTTTTGCAGTGCCAGGTCTTTGTATATCTGAACTTGAATAAGTCCATCCTACATATTTACTATTATTGAATGTTCCGTTATATGCTGTTCCTTGTAGTACAACACTGCTTGAGTTTGCACCATTTCCTGGACATGTATTTTCTGATTGTATTGCTCCATTGTAGATTAATCTTATAGAGCCATCACCATTAATTCTTACTATCCTCCAACACTTTTTATCAAATATTACATAGTTTGTTGTTGCTGCTCCTCTCCAATAATATGTTTTAGCATTTTCTCCATACATTGGATCATCAGTTTCAAATATTCCGTTATTAGCTTCTGTTTCTGTTCCGGTTGCTACACTTGTGAATGTTGGAAGAGTACTACCTTTATAAGATCCATCTGTTCTATTTTTAATATCTGCTATTATCGTTGATGATGTTTGGCCTTGTACTTTATCAAAATACACATAACACTTTGTATCATTATGAGTTAATCCTCTAAAATTTAATTTACCATCTGTATATTCTATTGTTACACTTTCATCTACTGGAGCATTTTCCCCATTTAATGTTGATGTTGGTATTCTACATTTGCTTTTTTCCGTATTAAAAGTATAATTACCTGTTGGTATTTCAGAACTACTTGTATAATTTACTCCATCTTCGCTTACTTTCATTGCTAGTTTTAAATCTGGTACTTTATAATCTACTACTCCATTGGCAAGTCTCACACTTTGTACACTTCGATATTTTGCTCTTGTACTTACAAACATAACCACAGATGTTAGCACTAATAATACACAAACTACTATAATCATTTTTGTTTTATTATTTTTCTTTACTGTTTCAAAATTCATATTATTCCCTTACTTTCTTTTCCATTCTAATACTTTTTAATTTTTATTTCATTACGTTCGACAAAAGAAGTCAAAATATATCAAATTATGGTATATATTTGTATTATATTTTGTATATCACAATTATATATCATAGTTGAGTATTTTTCAATATAATTTTACATTAGA